>NZ_JSYC01000047.1:15929-45082 GCF_054823965.1 Gordonia sp. GN26
AAGGTCAGAGCTGGGTCAGGTCTTCCGGACGCCAGACGGCGCGCATCGACGACACCTTGCCGTCGGCGTTGAAGACCATGATGTCGACCGGAGTGATCTCGAAGGCGAGACCGGAGGTCTTGGTGACGAGGGTGAACTCGAAGACCGCGGTGTCGCCGGCGACCTTCTTCCACTTGAGGGTCGCGGTGCGCTCGTCCATGCCGGTGATCACCGAGTAGAACTCGACGAGCTGCTCGCGGGTGTTGCGGATGTCGGCGCCGATCGGGTCCTCGACCGTCGCGTCGGGCGCGTAGAGGTCGGCGATCTGTTCTGCGGTGCCGTTGTTCAGCAGCTCGACGTAGGCGTCGACCGCCGCGTCGATCTTTTCGGCGAGGTCGGCTTGCTCTACGGTCATGAATCCTCCAGGAATTAGAACGTGTTCTAATTCGGCACCGTAGCACGCGGGTCCGTCGACCGGTGGATGTTTCCGGTGCTTGCACAGGGTTCTTTGATACGTTCGCCGCAAGAGTCCCTTCGGGCCTCGAGTCCGGGAAAACGACGAGGTCGCAGCAGCGCGGAAAGGCCGGTATCCGTGACCCCGCTCCTGGCTGCTCCGCTGGACCCCGGCAACGAGCAGGCCCGACGCTGGGCCGAGGACGAGCTGTCGAAGGACGTCTACCACCCGCCGGAACCGTCGTGGTGGGACGAGTTCAGCGACCGCGTGTGGGAGTGGATCGCCGACAACATCCTGGACCTGTTCGGTGGCTCGGACACGATCCGGGCAGTCGTCATCGTCGTCGCGATCCTCTTGTTCGCGGGCCTCGCCGTGCTCGTGATCCGTCGGGTTCGTCGCATCCCCCGACTCCCGAAGACCGCCGACACCACCGACGCCAAGGTGGTGCTGTCCGGTACGCGAGCAGCGAAGGAACTCCGCGCCGAGGCCGAGGACCGCTTCGCCGCAGGCGACCACGACGGCAGCGTGATCTACGCCGTTCGTGCGCTCGCCCGGCGCGCCATCGAACGAGGCCTGCTCGCCGATGAGCCGTCTCTCACCGCACACGAGGTGGCCACCGAACTGGCGTCCCGGTTCCCCGACCACGGCGTCGAACTACGCAGTGCCGCTGACCTGTTCGACGCGATCGCATACGGCGACCGCCACGCGGCCGCCGGACCGGCGCGGGCGGTGCTCGAGCTGGAACGTGCGGTGTCGTCCACCCAGCCGGCCGCGGTGGCCACCTCGGATCCGCATCGTCTGGCGGTGCCCCGATGACCACGACTACCCGTGCTCCGTCGATCGCGCCCGCCCCGCCGAAGCGCGGTACGCCGCGATGGATCTGGGTGCTCGTGGTGGTTCTGGTCGTCGTCGTGATCGGCGCGATCGGTCTGCTCGGAGTGTCCGCCCTGACCGTGTTCGGGACGGAACCCGGGCCCGGGGTGAGTTACGACCCCGACAACCCGAGGCCCCAGGGCGCCCGGGCGCTGGCCCGGATCATCGACGAGCACGGCGGCGACCTACGTCAGGCACGCGGACTGGACGAGTTCAGCGACGCACCACGCCCCGGAGGCACCACGACTGTCGTCGTGTCATCAGTGGGTGCGCTGAATCCCGGTACCGCGCAACAGTTCCTCGATCGGGTGGCCGAGGCACACCGGGTGATTCTGATCGCGCCGCAGGACAGCGCCCTGTCGCTCCTCGAACTTCCCATCCGGTTGGAGTTCGGCGGTGCCCCGACCGGCGTGCCCGCCCGGTGCACCACCGCCGAGATCGGCGCCGACGACATCATCACCGGCGGCGCCCTCGGCTACAGCACCTCCGCACCGGGTGCGACGTCCTGCTTCACCACCGGCACCGCATCGAATGTGCTGTACCTGCCGGCCGGCTCCGGCCGTCCTGAGATCCTGGTCGTCAGCGGCGACATGCTGATCAACGACAATCTCGCGCTCCGGGACAACGCCGGCGTGACCACCCGGCTCTTCGCCGATGCCGACGACATCCTCTGGTACGTCCCGTTCTTCACCGACGAGGTGCCGACCGAGGACGAGGACTCCGACATCCCGGCGGCGATCGGGCCGCTGATCGTGCTCGCCGCGTTCGCGGTCCTGGCCCTCATGCTCTGGCGGGGTCGCCGGTTCGGCGCGCTGGTCACCGAGCCGCTGCCCGCGGTCGTCAAGGCGATCGAGACCACCCAGGCGCGGGGTCGGATGTACCAGAAGGCCCGCGCCGACGCACGGTCCGCCGCCGCCCTGCGGATCCACACGCTGACCTCGCTCGCCTCGTACCTCGGCCTGCCCTACGACGCCGGGAGGGCCACCGACGAACTGGCCGCACCCGGATGGGAAACGACTGTGGCCCAGGGGGAGACGGCCGATCCCGCGGTACACGCGATCATCACCGCCGTCGTGTCCGTCACCGGCCGCGACCTCGTCCGGGTGCGCGCCCTGCTCGCCGGACCGCTCCCCACCACCGACACCGGCCTCGTCCTCTTCGTCGCCGAACTGACCGCCCTCGAGAAGGAAGTCCGACACACACCATGACCGTCGATCCATCCCGCGCCTTCGGCCCCGGTCCATTCGAGAAGGCGCCGCCGCAGAGTCCGCACAGCGGACCCGCCCCGTCGTCGAACACCGCGCGCGCCGCGCTCGGTGCGGTACGTGCCGAGGTCGCCAAAGCGGTTGTCGGACAGGACCCGGCGGTCGCCGGATTCCTCATCGCACTGCTCTGCCGCGGACACATCCTGCTCGAGGGCGTACCCGGTGTCGCAAAGACGCTCCTCGTCAGATCGGTCGCGGCCGCGCTCGACGTCGACACCAAACGCGTGCAGTTCACCCCGGACCTCATGCCCGGCGATGTGACGGGGTCGCTCGTGTTCGACGCCGCCAGTTCGGAGTTCACGTTCCGTGAGGGCCCGGTGTTCACCAACCTGCTGCTGGCCGACGAGATCAACCGCACCCCGCCGAAGACGCAGGCGTCGCTGCTGGAGGCGATGGAAGAACGGCAGGTGACCGTCGACGGCGTGGGTCGCCCCCTGCCCAGCCCCTTCCTCGTCGCCGCCACGCAGAACCCCGTCGAATACGAGGGCACGTACCCGCTGCCGGAGGCCCAGCTCGACCGCTTCCTCCTCAAGGTGACACTGCCCCTGCCGCCCCGTGACGACGAGATCACGGTCCTCACCCGGCATGCGGCCGGATTCGATCCGCGTGATCTCGCCGCGGCCGGACTGCGGCCGGTCGCCTCCGCCGCCGACGTCGAGGCCGGGATCGAACAGGTCCGGCGTGTCAGCGTCGCACCTCAGGTGGCCGCCTACATCGTCGACATCGCCCGTGCGACACGGTTCTCCCCGTCCCTCGCGCTCGGCGTCAGTCCGCGAGGCGCGACCGCATTGCTCGCGACCAGCCGTGCCTGGGCTTGGCTGAACGGTCGCGACTTCGTGACCCCCGATGACGTTCAGGCGCTGGCACAGTCGACGCTCGCGCACCGGCTGTCGCTGCGTCCCGAGGCCGAACTCGAAGGGGTGTCGGTGGGTTCGGTCCTCGACGCCGCCGTGAACTCGGTTCCCGTCCCACGCTGATGTTCCTCACCGGCCGATTCCTGATCCTGCTGCTGCTCGGCGCAGTGCCGATCCTGGTGTGGCCGAACTATGCCGTCCCGGTGCTGTGGGTGCTGTTCTGCGTACTGCTGATGTGCTTGGACCTCGTCCTCGCCGGGTCGACAAAGACCGTCGCCCTGGCACGGTCGGTACCCGGACCGGTCCGGCTCGGTGAGACCACCTCATGTTCGATCACCGTCAGCAACACCGGAACCGGCACCTTCCGCGGCGTCCTGCGCGACAGCTGGCAACCGTCGGCCGGTGCCACCGACACGGTCCATCGACTCACCGTGCCCCAGGGTGAAACCCGCTCGGTCACCACCACGCTCACCCCGACGCGCCGTGGCGACCGGCTCGCGGTGCGGGCGACCGTTCGTCGCCTCGGCCCCCTCGGACTCGCCGGTCGGCAACGCAGCATGCCGCTACCGGGCCGGATCCGCGCGCTCCCGCCGTTCGGTTCACGACGCCTGCTGCCCTCACGGCTCGCCCATCTGCGCCAGCTCGACGGCCGGTCGGCGGTCCGAATACGCGGGCAGGGAACCGAATTCGACTCCCTGCGGGACTACGTCGAAGGGGACGACGTCCGCAGCATCGACTGGCGGGCGACAGCACGACGCCGCTCGACCGTCGTGCGCACCTGGCAGCCCGAGAAGGACCGTCACATCGTCATCGTGCTCGACACGTCGCGTACCTCGGCCGGTCGTGTCGGCGACGTCCCACGCCTCGACGCCGCGATGGACGCCGCTCTGCTGCTCGCCGCCCTGGCGTCGCATGCGGGCGACCGCGTCGACCTCATCGCCGGCGACCGACGCGTCCACCGACGAGTGGTCGGGGTGGGCCGCACGACACTGCTCAACAGCCTGGTCACCGCCATGGCGAACCTCGAACCGGCGCTACTGGAGGCAGATTGGCCGATGCTCGGGGCAGAGGTCGCGAAGATCAGCCGACAGCGGGCCCTGTTGGTGCTGCTGACCCCACTGGAACCGGCAGCCGTCGAAGAGTCATTGCTGCCACCGCTGTCGGTCCTGGCGCAGCACTACAAGGTCGTCATCGGATCCGTCGCCGATCCGGCGCTGGAGGAGATGATCGCGGCCCGGGAGAATCCGGAGGCCGTCTACGACGCGGCGGCCGCGGCCCGGACCGTCACCCTGCGAAACCGAACGGCCACTGCCGTCAGCCGGCTCGGCGTCGACGTCGTGGACGCCCCGCCGGACAAGCTCCCCGCGCGGCTCGCCGATCACTATCTGCTGCTCAAGTCGCGCGGGTTGCTGTAGCCGCGGAAGCTACGGGTCGTCTCGAAGAGAGCGTTCGAGGAAGTCCAGTCCCTGCCGCATCTGAGCAATGACGCGGTCGGGGCCGGATACTGGATCGTCGGCCTCCGGGTCGACAATCGCATTCACCGCCATGTCGGCGAGCTGACGTGCGACTCGCCGGTCGGTCTCCGCGTCACCGGGGTGATGCCACCATGCGAGCCAATTGAGCATCCCGATGATCCCGAGTGCCGAGACCCGCGGATCGGCGGCGCGGAAGCGACCTTGAGCCATCCCCTCCTCCACCACCCCTACGAACTCCTTGAGCACCCGTCGGCGACTCTGCCGGTATGTCTCGGCGAGAACCGCCGGGAGCTCGGCTTCGGAACGAATCAGGAGGCGGAAGCGATCCAGCGTCTGCGTCTGGTGAAGAGCGATCGACATGGCCATCTCGTGGATCTTCCCCACCGGGTCGAGATCGGTTCGCTGGTTGATCTCGTGCAGCAGCACGGCAGGTTCCTCGGCGATCTCGCTTACGAGGCGTGCGAACAGCTCGTCCTTGTTGGCCACATAGTGGTACAGCGCCGGGCGGGTGAGGCCGGTGGCGTCGGCGATGTCCTGCAGAGTGGTGCCGGCCAGACCGCGCTCGGCGAACAGTCGCGTCGCCTGCTCCATGATCTCCCGCTCGACCAGCTCACGCCGGGAGTTGCTGCGTCCGCTCTTGATGCCTGTGGTCGGCGGCTCTTCCGACGTCGAGCTGGTCATAGGCGAAGGATAGTGGGTCACACCGCAGTGGAACGGACAACCTCGGCCACCTCGGGACGCACCGCGCCGTCTGTGAAGCACACGAGGTCGGTACGGTGACACACCAGGCCTGCGACCAGGTCACCACGGACTGCGCTCGGTGCTTCGACGACGACGATGGCGCCGGTTTCCCGACGCATCCGCTCGCCGATATCCAGGCGAGTCAGGACCGCGGCACGATCGGCGGCGCCGGTGAGCCAAAGCACGGATGCGTCCACACCCCGCTCGATTAGTCGGTCAGCCGACAGCCCCCACGCAGAGGGTAGGTCCACGTCGACGATCACCGTTCCCGAATCCAGGCGTAGGGCCTCGGGTGCCTGACGACTTCCGAACGACCGCCCGTTCCGGGATAGCGGGCGACCCAGAGCCCAGCTTTCGACCCCACTCGCAGGGACATCGGCGGGGGACACCCCGGCGTAGTCCGCGAGCCCCTGTTTGGCCACTTCGGGCGCCGACGACGCGAACCGGTCCAGGCCCACCTTTCCCGCGCGCGTCATGTAGGCGATCATCAGCTGGTCGACGGGTATGTCGCTCCGGTAGGGGAACGATTCCCACCATTGTTCGCTCCGCGCAGCAATCGACTGCAGGTACTCCACCCCGGGCCGGCGCACCGACTCATAGGTCGAGAGGGCCTCGGCCAGGGATGATGAGTCGGCCACCGCGCGATCCAGTGCGATCGCGTCTTCCATGGCCAGCTTAGTGCCCGACCCGATCGAATAATGAGCGGTGTGAGCGGCGTCCCCGAGCAACACGACATTGCCCACGTGCCATCGCTTGCACGTCACCGTCCGGAACCGGAGCCAGCGCGTGCGATTACCGATCAGCCGGTGACCTTCGAGCGTGTCCGCGAAGGCCTCTTGGAGATACGTCAATGCCGTGTCGTCGCTGTTCGCTGGTCCGGTGCGTTCCGTCGACAGGTCGAATCCCGCTGCACGCCAAGTCTTCTGGTCCGTCTCGATCAGGAAGGTACTGCGATCGGGGGCGTAGGGATAGGCATGCGCGACGAACGTCCCGTGCTCGGTCGTCACCGGCGTGAAGATCGCACTCGGTAGTGCGAAATCCGTTCCGCACCAGAGGTACAGGCCCTCACCGGTGGTGATCGTCGGTTCGAGAGCGTGAGCCAACCCAGCGCGCGTGGAGCTGTTCACGCCGTCGGCGGCGACGATCAGATCGGCATCGAGGTCGGTCACCGAACGTCTGCTGCCGAATTCCAGGGTCACCCCGGCCGCTCGGGCGTGCTGCTGTAAGACTTCGAGCAGGCTTGTGCGCGCAATGGCCAGCAACTCCCCTTGTGAGAGCCGCGCGACGGCATCGCGCACCTTCATGGACATCTCGTGCGGATGGGACACGCGGACAATGGCGTCGAGGGAGTCCGGGTCGGCTTCTCGAAGGTTGCGCTGGGTGCGGGAAGCCAGACCGACGCCGAACCCGAAAGTAGTATCCGGGGAACCCTGTTCGTATACGGTGACGTCCGCGTCGGGATTGCTTCGTTTGAGGAGACGTGCCGCGTATAACCCGCCGGGACCGCCACCGAGCACGGCGATTCGACTGAGATTCATCATTTCTTCCTCACTGATGGATGTTCGGCGGGGCGATGCCCAGCTTGGCCACGACATCCGCGCGCAATCGCTTCTTGTCGATCTTGCCGACGTTCGTCCTGGGGAGTTCGAGCACATACTCCAACCGTTCGGGCCACTTGAACTTGGCCACACCGAGCGCGTCGAGATGCGCCTGGATTGCATTCATCGACAACGGTTCACCATCGGCGGTCACGAGGTAGGCGCACGTCCGTTCGCCGAGCCGCTGATCGGGCATCGCGACGACTGCCGCGTTGAGGACCGACGGATGCGCCACCAGCAGTTGCTCGACCTCCTCGGCGTTGATCTTCTCTCCGCCGCGGTTGATGAGATCCTTTATCCGACCCTCGATGGACAAGTACATCTCGCCCTCGATGCTCACCATCGCCGCCAGGTCGCCCGTCCGATAGAAGCCGTCGGAGGTGAACGCGGCCCGGTTGTGTTCGGCAGCGTCGAAGTATCCGGGAATGGTGTACGGGCCACGGCAACACAGTTCGCCGATCTCGCCGTCTCCGACCGCAACCTCTGTCCCGGGTTCGAGGATGCGGATCTCGTCTCCGGCGGCAATCGGAGTGCCGACAGTGGTCAACCGCGCGTACTCCGGTGAGTCATGCGGCGAGACGGTGAACAAACCTTCCGACATCCCGAACAGTTGACCGGCCCAACGGTTGTCACCGTCGTCGGCACGGTGGAACAGCTCGCGGCCGACCTTGGCGCCCGAGAGGATCACGTTGCGCAGATACGGTCGCACCTCGTCGAACGCCGGGCCGGCCACGGCCTGATAGTGGCCGTGTCCGATGAGGACGTCGGTCGCTCGCTCACGTGCCATCAACGGGAACGCAGTCGAGACATCGGCCGTGGCCAGTACCAGACATGCACCCACCGAGTGCGCAGCATGGAGCCCACAGCTGATGCCCGCGTTGTGGACGATTGGAATCAGGTGCGCGACCCGGGTGTCCCGGGTCCAACCGAGCCTCCGCGCATACATCAGCGCGTTGTCCCAGTACTCAACGTGTAGCCGCGGAATCACCTTGGGCACACCGGTTGTCCCGCCGGAGAGTTGGAAGACGCACACGTCCATCGGGTCTATTCCCTCTTGGATCTTCGCGACTCGCTTCCGCGCGACCTCCGGTGCGACGCCGTCGCCCAAAGTCTCCACCGCAGACACCTCGGTGTCAGTCTCGTTCCCGTACAGCCCCCGCGCCCCGATCGTGAGGATCGTGCGCAGCGTCGGATGCCCGTCTGCTTGTTGTCGCGCGAAGTCGACGAGGTCGAACGGAAGGCCGGCCTCCACGACATGCGCGACGGCTCCGACAGCCCGGGAAATGTGTCCGATTTCGTGGCCTCGGTGGGCAGCGAGGGTCGCCACCGGCACCAGACCCGCTTTCAGACACCCGTACCAGACCAGGATCGTCTCCATCCGGTTGGTCGTCTGGAACAGCACCGGATCACCTGGCACCAGCCCCAGGTCGAGAAGGCCGGCAGCCAGCTGGTCGGTCCGCATTCCCAACTCGCCATACGTCATCGATGCCACGTCGGTGACGACGGAGAGGCGATCGGTATAGCGCTCAACGGTGTCCTGGAATCGGGTCGCAAGCGGCCTGTCCGTCCACTCGTTCAACTGCCGGTACAACTCCGCCCGATCCGCCCGATGGCCGACCAACCGTTCGCCCCAATGTGATCGCCCGGTCGGTCGCGTTCCCGACATCGCCTTACCCGAGAGGGCCGTCGCCGTCATCGACCTGCCACCGCCGGGAGAAGCTGTGCGAGTTCGGCAACGCGATCAGGATGGTCGACGGGCACGATGCCCGAGTAGACGGCGGTGAAGCATCCGGGACAGCACTGTTGCCGAAACACGACCTCTGTGTCGACATACTCGCGTGGATCTGACGTGACCTGGACACCGGCGTCACTCGACGGACCATCGAAGCGGGCCAGGTCGAGCCGGCCGGATTTGCTGTCGCCCAGAAGCCGGCCACAGTGCGCACACCCGACGACACGCGAATCGCCGATGGTGACCTCGACGAGGTTGTCGTCGAGACGACGTGCGCGCGCGAGGTCGAGCGTCGCCTCCTGGCCGGCCGGGATCTCTGAACGGCTCCGTCGCAGATCGCGCAATTCCGTACGCTTCTGTTCGGTGAGGGCCACATCCACCTCCCCGTGGGTGAGCACGACGCCGTACCCCTCGATGGCGCCGGTCGGGGTCACCTTGCCGTTACGCACGTCGGCCGCGACGGCTTCTGGTTCCCGGCGAAGCGGGTCGCCGTAACCACCGCCTCCCTGCCAGTGCATGTACAAGACCTCACCCGGCGCCAGGTAGCTCTCCGCGTAGCAGGCGCCGATCTCCTTCGAGCCCGCTAGTTCGTCGAGAGTGCCGGGGATCTTCCCTTGCGCCAACAGATTCTCTACATCGGAGTCGCGGGCGAGGACCTCCAGCCCCGTGTTCCCGGGCAATCCGCCTGCAAGCCCCGAGTTCTGGGCGACGGCCTTGCCCGCCGACGCGAACACGAGACCCATCGGAAGGCTTGTGCCATAGGGCGTGACCGCCAGCGACGCCGAGACACCGCCGCGGTGTCGGCCCGGACCACCGGAGTCAGGTTCCTCCCGACGCCAGAGAGTGAGCAGCGGATAGAGGAACTCGGTCATCTCGGTGTCGGGAATGCGTCCCATCGGGATGCAGAACAGTCCGCCGGTGTCCATACCGTCGGCGACGGGACGTGCTCCGTACCCACCGGCCATCGGCTCCATCATGATGTTGAGGAACGGCACCGCTTGTTCGCCTCGCTCGTCGAGGCCGGCGACCACGGCGGTGTCCCAGGTGCCACAGCACGACGCCGCGACGTTCTTGCCGAACTCGAGATGTCGGTCGAGCATCTGCGCCAGACACTCGGCGATCAGGTTGCCGGTCAGCCACGCTGGTCCGATCGGCCCGCGACTCACCGCTGCCGGGAATGTGGCGTTGTTGATCGTCCCCTCTTCGGCGACCAGGTCGAAGCAGCGCATCAGTCCACCAGCGGACCACGGGATGTCGCCGGCGAGAATGGGCAACAGCGCAAGCATCACGCCGCCGCGCATGCCCGCATATGTGCAGTTGATGACGCCGGTCTGTGCGTCGGTGCCGGTGAAGTCGAACTCGAGGTGATCGGCTTTCTTGGTCATCGCGACCGTGATCTTGTGAACCTCACGGTCGCCGGTCTGCGCCTGGTCCTGGTAGCCGGTCGCGTGCCAAGTACCGTCCGGCAGGTCCGCGAGTTTGGCGCGCAAGCGGCCCTCCGCGTCGGCCATCATTCGTTTCATCACGGCCTTGACCGTGTCGGCGCCGTACTGCTCGATGACGGCGAGCAGACGGTCCCGGCCGACGCTGTTGGCGCCGATCTTGGCGCGCAGGTCGAGCCCGACCAGCATCGGCACCCGACTGCGCCGTACCCAGACGTCGGCGACGTCGCGCTGGAGTTCGAAGTCGCGGACCACCTTGATCGGCGGTGTCGGAAGAGACTCGGAGAACACATCTTTCGCGGCCGGGTCGAACGACCCCAGCCCCGAGCCACCCAGGTCGGGTTCGTGGCAGATGGCGCTGGTCCAGGCGAACAGCTCGCCATCGTGGAAGACCGGTTGGTAGACGATCACGTCACTTTGGTGTAGGCCGCCGCCCACCCACGGGTCGTTGCACAGGAACATGTCACCCTCGGTGATGCCCGGATTCAGTGACCGGTTCTGCAATGTCCAGTAGATGGCGAGGTCGACCGCACCCACGAGCATCGTGTTGTACAGACCGACCTGAACCTCCTGGCCGATCTCGTCGCTAATGGCGAAGTCGAAGTCGTTGGCGTCGGTGACGATCGGGGATCCGGACATGCGCTTTAGCGCTTCGCCCATCTCGTCTGTGACTGACCAGAGACGGTGGCGGATTACCTCATACGTCAGCGGGTCGAGGGCGTCGATCTGCTCCTGCGAAACGGTGTGGACGGGTAGCGACGGCGGCAACGACCGGGCGAGGGCGTCGAGGTCCGTCGGGCGGCTGGAGAAGACCTCCGAGCCGGGGATGGGTGCGGTCATGAGTGCAGCTCCTGTGGCTCTTGCTAGTGGTCGAACGTGCGGGATCGGCCCCTCATGCAGGGTCGACCGTGATGGTGAGGTTGCCGAGACGGTCGATCTCGCCGGTGGTCTCGTGCGGGATGACGACCGTGGTCGTCGGAACCTCGATGACGGCCGGTCCACGGAGGACGTGGCCCGCGCGGAGTCCCGCGTAGTTGTAGATGTCGGTGTCGACGAACCCGCGTTGCCCATCGAGACAGACTTTGCGCACACCGACGTGCGCGGAACCGGGATCCGTGGACTCGGCGGTCGCCAGCTCGGGAAGTTCCGGGGAGAACGGCAGCACGCCGGTACCGCGGACACGGTAGGTGATCGCCTGGATGCCTGCCTCGCGAAAGCCGCTGTCCTTACCGTAGAGATCGGCATAACGTGCTTCGAAAGCGTTTGCAGCATAGAGGATCTCGGTGGAGGTCAGAGAGCCTTCCGGCAACGGTGTCGCGACCTCGGCCAACTGCATCGTGTACCGCATGTCAATCTCACGCTCGATCTCCACGGCCGCGAACTGCAACCCCTGGCGATCGAGCTGGCCGCGCACCTGCTCCTCGGGGAGCTTGAAGTTCTCTTCCACCCGGGCTGGATCGAGCGGCATGGCCGCCGGATCGGAGAGCTCCTTCGCAAGGACGATGTTCGACGACGCCAACCCGTAGGCGGAGAAGGCCGAGGCGACCTGGCCCAGCGGCACGACGACCCGTGACACGCCGATCTCTTGCGCGTAGAGCCCGCAGTGCGCAGGTCCCGAACCGCCGAAGGCGTAGACGATGAAGTTGCGGGGATCGTGCCCGGCCTCGACGACGGTCTTACGCAGCAGGTCCCCGGTCTGGGCGTTCTGCACGGCGAAGATGGCGGCCGCCGCGTCCTCGACGGACAATCCCAGCGGCTCGGCGATCCGGATGCGGATGGCCTCACGTGCCAGATGAAGGTCCAGTGCCTTACGGCCGCCGAGCAATCCGCGTTCAGGGAGAATGCCGAGGACCAGATTCGCGTCGGTGTTCGTCGGCTCCGTGCCGCCCTGTCCGTAACACGCCGGGCCCGGCACGGCCTGTGCGCTGTGCGGACCTATCTGTAAGTTCCCGCCGGCGTCCAACCAGGCGATCGCGCCGCCCCCGGCGCCGATCGCGTGGACCTCGAGGCTCGGGACGTTGATCGGATGGTGGTTGATGATCGTGGTCGACGAGCGGACCGGCTCGCCGTCGACGATCAGGCCCACGAGGAAGGTGGTTCCGCCCGCATCGGTGGCGATGATGTTGTCATGGCCGAGCTGGCGGCCGAGGGAGACGGACCCGACGACGCCACCGGTGAGCACCGACCCGACCGTCGAGATCGCGTTGCCCGGTGCCTCGGCGGCGGCTACCGCTCCACCGTTGCTCTGCATCACCAACAGCGGACCGGAGAGGTTGTGGCCGCGCAGCCGGTCTTCGAGTTCTCCGAGGTAGTCACGGAGGCCGGGACCGATCTGAGTGCTCATGATCGTCGTGGCGTTCCGGGCGAACTCTCGGATACGTGGACTGACCTCGCTGGACAGCGAGACGAAGACGTTCGGGTCAATCTCGTGCACGATCTGTCGAATGCGCTGCTCGTGATCGGGGTTGCGGAAGGACCACAACAGGGACACCGCGATCGCCGAGATGCCTTCGTCGAGAAGCGTCCTGACCGCCGACCGGACCTCGTCCTCGTCCTCGTCGAGCTGGACCACCACGCGGCCGTCACGGTCCACGCGCTCGGTGACCTCGAGTGCATGACGCTTGTGGACAAGTCCGTGAGATTTGCTCTGCGCCATCACATTCTGCAGTTGCTCGGGCGAGCGGCCGAGGTACCGACCCTCGACGTTCATGATGAAAATCGAGTCGCGGTGGCCCTTGGTCGTGATAAAGCCGACATCCGGGACGCGGCCCATCACCAGCGCGTTCAACGACGACGTGGTGCCGTGGGCGATGTGGTGGGTGTCGGCGAGCATGTCCTCGAGCGTCCGCCCGAGTTGCTCGGCGAGCACGCCCAAGACGTCCATCACGCCTTCTGAGTAGTCAGGCGGCGTAGAGGGCGCTTTGCCCGCGACAACCAACCCCTTGCCGTCGTCCAGGACGGCATCGGTGAACGTCCCGCCGACGTCCACACCGATCACGTATGCCATGGCCACGCACTCCTTCGGTATCCGGGCCGCGAAGCCCGCGTGTTTTACGCTGGCGTTGAGTATTCGACGTGACCGCCTACGTGTCAAGCGGTAGATGTGGCGCCGATCACCCGATTGTGGCACCCGGCCTCGCATCTGCGCAGCTCAGCGACCGTACGAGCGAACTCTTGACGAATCGTCATTTGCGTCGAATAATCGGCGTCAGCGTCAACGTGGCGCGTCTCGGCCGGTCCGTTCGGCCGAAATCGAAAGGACCACACAACATGGGTGTCCACCGCATCGGACTCGTGGTGCCGAGTTCGAACATCACGGTCGAGACCGAGATGCCGGCCCTGCTGAACCGTCACCCGGTCTCGGAGTTCTCCTTCCACTCGACCCGGATGAGGATGCACACGGTGTCACCGGAGCAGCTTGCGGCGATGAACGCCCAGCGAGAGCGCTGTGTTCTGGAGATTGCGGATGCATCCCCCGACGCCATCCTCTACGCGTGTCTAGTCGCGCTGATGGTCGGCGGGCCGGGTGAGCATCAACGCATCGAGGGCGCCGTCGCCGAACAACTGGCAACCGGGGGATCCGAGGCCATCGTCCGCTCGAGTGCCGGCGCGCTCGCCGAAGGACTTCGGGCGCTCGACGCCAAACGGATTGCCCTCATCACGCCGTACATACGGCCGCTCGCCGAGAAGGTGGTGGAGTATCTCGACGCCGAGGGATTCGAGATCATGGATTGGCGGGCGCTCGAGGTCGCCGACAATGCCGAGGTCGGGAGCATTCCCGGCGACCGCGTCATGGCGGCCGCTCGTTCACTCGACCTCACCGGGGTCGACGCGCTCGTAATATCCTGCTGCGTCCAGATGCCTTCGCTGGGACTGATCGAAGACGCCGAGCGTGAATTCGAGCTTCCCGTCCTATCCGCGGCGACCGCCGGCGCGTACAGCATCCTGCGCGGGCTAGGCCTCCCCGCCGCCATCGAGGGAGCCGGCAGTCTCCTACGCGCCGACATCGCCTCCGTTCCCGCTTGATACACCCTTTCACCCTGGAGTCCGACCATGCACAATCTCCCCCACAAGGTCCGTGGCGTCGACCACGTCGCCTACCCCACCTTCGATCCGGCCGGCACAGTCACCTTCTACCGCGACGTTCTCGGATTCCCTGTGGTGCACTCGATCTGCGCCGCCGGATGGGGCCCTGACAAACACCCCGACTTCATCCACTTCTTCTTCGACATCGGCAACGACGACCGGTTGGCGTTCTTCTACTACTTCGGTTTGGAACCTCTCGACGGCGGGCCGCAAGGTGATTCGTACTCGCGGTTTGCCGAGGACGTGCCGATCTGGTTCATCAGATCCCGCCATCTGGCCATCCACGTCGACGACGAGGCCGATCTGCTGGAGTATCGCCGACGACTCGATGCCAGCGCGTGGCCCGTCGAGATGCAGATCCAACACGAGACGATCGAGTCGATCTACACCCATGACCCGAACGGCTACATGATCGAGATCACCCGGGCCATGCGGCCGGTCACCCCGCAGGAGGATCTAGACGCGAACCTCACCATCGAGGCGTTGATCGACGTGGTGTCCCAACCGAATCCGAGCATGGACGCCCTTTTGACCCGCAAAGCCGAGCGGATCGTCGAACGTGCTGCGCAGTGGCAGGCGGAACACGACGCCCACGAGTCCTGCTCGACCGAGGGGGTCACGGTCCGATGACCACCCTGTTCATCCTCGACGTCCCCGAGAACAAGCCCGTCGCCGCGGTCGCGGGTGAGGATCCCAACGTCTCTGTCGACCACCTCGGCCCCTACTTCCGGATCACCTCCGACGCCACCATCGTCATCGACCGGCGTGCCACAGGATGCCGCCATGCGGTCTGGTACAGCAGCGTCTCCGGTCTCGTCGATTCCCGGATCACGCAGTGGGACAAGGACGCGTTGAAGATCGAGACCCGATGATCAACACATCCTCCGCCGGAAGATTGGGCGCAGGACGCTACGTCGAAGCGGCCGAGCAGCCTGCCGAGACCACAACGTCGGTCCACGAACTGTCGACCGCCGACGGCGCCAAGGTCACCGGCGTTCTGCGTACCACCCCCGGGGCCACCACGGTGGTCGCACTCATGCACCCCCGTCAGGACCTCACGCACCACGTCCTGGTGCCCGAGCTGCTCGCCCGGGGGGTCTCCGTGTGGACGCAGGGCACACGGTCGGTCAACAACGACCTCAACCTGGTGCACGAGCAGGCCATACTCGATGTCGCGGCCGGCCAGGTGTTCCTGCGCAACAACGGCTTCGCCGCGGTTCTCACTCTCGGGCACTCTGGCGGTGGCGCCCTGTTCGCGTTCTATCACGAACAAGCAGGTCTGGCGCCGTCCGACCGGCTGTCGAGAACACCCGCGGGCCGACCCGTCGACCTGGCCGGGGCCGACATGCCGGTGCCCGACGCGGCGATCTTCCTGGCCCCTCACCCCGGCCAAGGCGAGCTGTTGCTACGCCTCATCGACGCATCGGTGACCGATGAGAACGACCCACTCAGCGTCGACCCGTCGCTGAATCCGTTCGATCCGGCGAACGGTTTCGCCGAACCGCCCGACTCATCTTCGTACACAGCTGATTTCGTCAAACGGTACCGTGCCGCGCAGCGAGCTCGAGTCGAACGACTCGACGCGACTGCGCGGGCCCACGTGGCCGAGAGCGCCGCCGCCCGGGCACGATTCGCAGAGAGCGGCGACCCGACCGATCGTCGCGCCGCGCTCGCTCCCCGCGTGATGACCGTCTACCGCACCGATGCCGATCTGCGTTTCGTCGATCGATCACTGAGCCCCAACGACCGGCCATACGGCTCTCTCTTCGGCCGGCGACCCGACCTCACCGATTACGGACTGGTGGGGTTCGGTCGGCTGGCGACACCTGACGCATGGTTGTCGACCTGGTCAGGAGTGTCGACCAACGCCGGATTCCTGCGCTGCGCACCGGGTGTTCGCGTACCGACCCTGTTCGTCGAACTGACGGGCGATCAGGCGTGCTTTCCCGAGGATGCGGTGGCGATGGTGAACGCCCTCGGCGCGGACGATGTCACCCACGTCCGTGTCGAGGGAACCCATTTCGGTGGTGCGATTCGCCCCGGGGCGCCGACGGGCGCGAGCCTGGCTGCGGCGGAGATCGGCGGCTGGTTGGAAGAACGCTTCCCGCCACGGACGTGAGCACCCGTGGCCGCATGGCACGTCACTTCTTGGCCTGCACCCCGCGGTAACCGAGGAAGCCCAGATAACCGGCCAGGCCGACGAGGCCGAGGCGTCGGGTGCGAGGGGACACCAGCGCGACGCCGATCGCGGTCTCGCAGGCGCCGTTCCGGTAGGTCCAGGTGGTGGTGTCCTCGGGGAACACCGGTGCGGTGATGGGGGTGAACAGCTCCGGCTTGACGAAGTGCGTCAGACCGACCGCGGCGAGACCTCCGCCGATCAGCGAGACCGCGTCCAGGGACTTGTCGTTCTTGGCCATTCGGGTGTTCCTCTCGGGTGGGGCTGGTTTCGATACGGCTCGTCGCAAGCTCCTCACCTACTCAACCAGCAGACCTCTGCTGGCCGAGTTGGTCCGAGGCGCAAGCCGAGGACCGTATCGAGGTCACAAACCATTCCTACACGGTGGGTGCGGTCAGTCCTCGATCGAGTTCGGCGAGGTCGCCGGTCTCGCCCGTCTCGTGCGCGCGGCGTCCCGCGACGAAGACGTAGGCCATGAACAGCAGCCAGGCAGTCACCCCGATTCCGATGCGCGCCCAGGTGGGCAGGGGAGAGGGGGTCACGAAGGCCTCGATCACGCCGCAGATCAGCAACACGACGACGAGTCCGAGCGCCACACCGATCGCGGCTCGTCCCTCCTCACCGAGAGCGGCTGCGCGCGTTCGATTTCCGGGTGACACCCAGGACCAGAAGATCCGCAGGCCGACCCCCGCGGCGACGAACAGGCAGGTGAGTTCGAGCATGCCGTGCGGGAGTAGCAGGCCGAAGAAGAGATCGCCGCGGCCGTGCCGGATCATGATCGAGGCGATCACCACGAGGTTCAGGATGTTGCTGTAGAGCATCCAGATCACCGGCAGGCCGAAGATGCCGACGGCGATGCACATCGCGGCGAGCCAGAAGTTGTTGGTCCACACCCGCGCCGCGAACGAGGTCGCTTCGTATTCGCTGTAGTAGTTCTCGAAGTCGTTGGTGACGAGCCGCTCGATCTCCTGCGGCGAGGCGAAAGAGCTCTCGATGCGGGGATGCTCCAGAACCCACCAGGTCATCACGGCGGCCGCGAGCACGCACACACCCATGACGGTCAGCCACCACCACCGCATCCGGTACAGCGCGGCGGGGAAGGTGACGGCGAAGAAGTCGATGAACGTCGACCACGTACTCACCCGGGTTCCCGACGCCCGACCACGGGCGCGCGCCAGCAATGCCGACAGATACGCGACGAGCGAGGCGTCGGGGGCCGAGGAGCGGATCACCGAAAGGTGGGTGGCCACGCGCTGATAGGTGTCGATGATCTCGTCGGCCTCGGCTCCGGTCAGCCGACGTCGGCGCGACAGCGTGTCGAGTCGTTCCCACGTCGCGCGATGCGCGGACACATAGGCGTCGAGATCCACTCCGCCAGCGTAACCGGCATCCGACCCGGTGCAGAGCGTGTCATTCGACGGGCGTCGTGGCGTGTGCTCACACCGCGCGGACCGCAGTAGGCGTCGTATGGTGAGGCGGTGCCGCCCGGATCGTTGCCACCACGACCTCCGGTGATGGCGGGTGCGCCGGTCCCGGTCGGGCCGCCGCCGACCGTCTGGGGTGGCGGTGTGTCGGCCACCGTCGGCGTCGGCCGCAACGACCTCGTCTCCGGTGAGGCGGTCGCGCTCGCGCTGCCGCCGGGGGGTCTCGGCTACCGAATTCTCTCGGGGATGCTCGACGTCGCGCTGGGGATCGCTCTGTGGTTGTTCCTCTGGTGGCTGTCGTACAAGGTGACCGGGGACCTGAACGACGCGTGGCGCGGCACAGTCAACACGTTGCTGCCCATCCTCAGCGTCATCGCCCTACCGACGGTCGCGGAGACGCTCACCGGCGGAAAGACCGTCGGCCATCTGGTCGTCGGACTGCGCACCGTGCGAGACGACGCGGGGCCCACCGGTTTTCGGCAGTCGCTGACCCGTGCGCTCGTCGGATTCATCGAGATGTACGCCTGCCTGGGTCTGCCGGCGCTCATCAGCGCGGCCATCTCACGGAAGAACAAGCGTCTCGGAGATCTCCTCGCCGGGACCTACGTGATCCGCGACCGACATCGCATCGAGGAGCAGCATCCCGTCGAGATGCCCGTGGGGCTCGCGTCGTGGGCGGTCTCGGCCGACATTGCCGCCCTGCCCGACGGCCTCGCCGTGGCCATCCGCCAATTCCTCAACGGACGGCACGCGATGAAGCCCGAACCGCGAGCTGCCGCCGCACACCGGCTCGTCTTCGCCGCGGCGCCGTTCGTGGCACCCGCACCGCCACCGGGTGCGTCGTTCGAAGACGTGCTGTCGGCCGTCATGGCGGAACGCCGACGCCGTGACTCTGAACGACTCGAACGTGAAGCGCGCCTGCGGGAGAGGTTGCTGCGATGAGAACGTCGGTAGGTCACGTCAGGATGGTCTGCGCTCTCGCCACCGGGGTGCTGATGGCGATCGGCGGTACCTAGGTCGGCGCCTCCCCGCGGCGGATGGCCGCTGGCGGTGTGGAACCACATGACCGTCGGCGCGGCGGACGCCTGCGCACCGTCCGCCGGTCATGCGAATCATCCCGAGCGTCCGCGGATGACGTCCGGTGACCTCATCGTCGGACACCTGCTCGACGCCGGGTTCGCGGTCGTACGACCGGATTTCGAAGGGATCAGTGGTCCGGGACCACACCCGTACCTGATCGGAGGTTCCCTGGCACGATCGGCGATCGACCTGGCCGTCGCCGCGTCGCGCGTCGACGCACGGATCGGCCGGGACGTGGTGGTGGCCGGGCACTCCGAAGGTGCCGTGGCCGCGCTGTTCGCCGCGTCTCGACCGGACACCGAATGGCATGGGCTGCGGGTGCGCGCCGTCGCCGCACTGGCACCGCCCACCCAGGTGGCCCGGATGCTCGACGCCGCGTCGGGCGTGCCGGTGGCCGGCCCGGCCATCAACGAGCTCATGGGGCTGGCCGCGTTGCTCGGGTACGGTGCTGCCGCTGCGGATCCCGGGTTCGAGCAACTCATGCTGCACGGCGGCGGTCTCAGCCCGGCGGCACGCCGCCTCGTACCGCACGTCGAGCAGCGGTGCTATGTGGGACTCACGCAGTTCGATTCGTACGGCGGCCTCGCGCCGGCCCAGCTCCTCGGTCCCCAGGGTGCGCGGCTGAAGGCCGGCCTGTTGACGATCCTCGACCGCAACGACGTTGCGCACCTGCGATTCTCACCAGGGTTGCCGGTGCGGATCGAGGCGGGGGCGGTGGACACGGTCTCGCCGCAACCCTTCGTCTCCGACCTGGTGCGGAGCTATCGACGCGCCGGAGTGCAGGTGACCTACAACGAACGCGTCATCGGGCACGCCGGTGTCGCCGCCGAACCGGGCGGCGCGAAAGAGGTTGCGCGGTGGCTGATCGGGCAGGCCTGACCGCCATCACCTCAGGTCGGTGCTGGACTTTCCCAGAACGCGGCGGGCGATGATCAGCTGCTGGATCTGCTGAGTGCCCTCGAAGATGTCGAGGATCTTCGAGTCACGTGCCCACTTCTCGAGGAGGGAGGTCTCCGAGAAGCCTGCTGTCGCACCGATTTCCACGGCCTTGTTGGTGATCTCGGTGACCGTGCGCCCCGCCTTGGCCTTCGACATCGAGGCCTCGGTGGAGTTCGGCTGGGCGTTGTCGGCCATCCAGGCGGCCCGCAGCGTGTGCAGCCACGAGGCCTCCCACTCCGATTCGAGGCGGATGAATTCGGCGACGGTCGCATGCTGGGCGGCTGCCGGCCGGTCGTAGTCGATCTCGTGGCCGGCCTCGTCGAGCATCCGGCGGAGCTCCTCGAGGGCGGCGCGGCCCAGGCCGATCGCCATGGCCGCGACGACCGGGCGAGTGTTGTCGAAGGTCTGCATGACCCCGCCGAAGGCCTTCTTGGTGTCGATCTCCGGCGAACCGAGCAGATTCTCGGCGGGGACGCGGGCGTTCTCGAAACGGATCACGGCCGTGTCGGAGGCCTTGATGCCGAGCTTGTGCTCGAGGCGGGCGACCGTCACGCCCTCGGTGGTCATCGGGACGACGAAACTCTTGATGGCCGCGCGGCCCACACTCTTGTCGATGGTCGCCCACACGACGACGTGATCAGCACGCGAACCGGCGGTCACGAAGATCTTCTCGCCGTTGATGAGGTAGTCGTCGCCGTCGCGGGTTGCCGTCGTCGACACCGCCGCGGAGTCCGAGCCGAAGCTGGGTTCGGTGATGGCCATCGCCGCCCACACCTCGGAGAACTTCTCGAGCTGTTCGGGGTTGGCGACGGCCGCGATGGCGGCATTGCCGAGTCCCTGGCCGGGGATGGAGAGCAGCAGACCCACATCGCCCCAGCTCATCTCCAGGGCCGAGATCAGGCCGCGCATGTTGGCGCCGTTGACCGACGGCCCGTCGTCGCTGCTCGACGAGTCCGCCGCCTTCTCCGACCCGCGTCCCTGCTTCGCGAGCTTGGCCAGGTCGTCGAGTTCCGTCGGGTACTCGTGCTCGGCCTTGTCGTACTTGCGCGAGATCGGCCGGAAGATGTGCTCGGCAGCCAGGTGGGTGCGCTCGACCGTCGAATCGAACTTCTTCGGGAGCTCCAGGTTGATCGCCATGGCATGACCTTACTGCTCGGTAAGTTCGTTGCCAAGTCTTTCCCCGTCACACCCGCCGAATAGCCTGGAGACGTGGCTTACGACGAGGAACTCGCCTTCCGCATCCGCGCGCTGCTCGCGGCGGAGGTCGGCGTGGACGAGGTCCCCATGTTCGGCGGCCTGGCCTTCCTGATCAACGGCAACATGGCCGTGACCGTGAGCGGCAAGGGCGGGATCATGGTGCGAGTGCCGCCCGAGGAGACCAGCACCCTCCTCGAGTACCCGCACACCGCCCCGATGCACATGTCGGCGCGCGAGACGCTCGGCTGGCTGCGCGTCTTCGAAGAGGGGATCGCGTCCGACCGGCAGCTGACCCGCTGGGTCACCATCGGCGCCGACTACGCCCGGAGGCTCCCGCCGAAGTGAGACGGAAGCTCGACGAGTGGCCGCGGACGGTCATCCTGGTCCCGTTCGGCGTGTTCTTCATCCTCTTCGGTCTGTACGGGCTGCTCAGCTCGGACGTCACCTGCGGCGACGAGCCGATGTCCGCGGACGACCGGTGTGTCCAGCACGCCGACGACGATGGGGAATCACTTCTGACGCCCGAGCAGCTGGCGGCTCTACCGACAGCACCCAGGGGTGTCGAGCTGTCCCCGCAGTTCACCGAGATGTACGCCGACATCGCGTCGCTACCCGAGTGGGCCGGTCGGTCCCGCGACGAACAACGAGCCCGGGATGCACAGAACAACCGGGTCATCGTCGTTCTCGGGTTGATCGCCACCGGCGTCGGGTTCGGGAGCATTTACATCAAGAGATGGTGGCTGCGACGGCGAGCGTGAGTCGGGTAGCGATCGGCGCCAATCGAGTTCGGTCGCCGGCCCTTCGAGCGAGGCTCGTCGCTAACGCTCCTCGCACCTCAGGGAGCAAGAAAGGCCGCCGAACGCTCCTCGCACCTCAGGGAGCGGGGAACGCTCCTCGAACCTCAGGGAGCGGGGGAAGCCGCCGAACACTCCACACACCACAGGGAGCATGCCGTCGAGCGACCAAAGGAGTTGCGGCAGTTTGATCCGGAGAGCGGATCAAACTGCCGCAACTGTGAGATCACGGAACGATGTTCACCATGCGGCCCGGGACCACGATCACCTTGCGCGGTTCGGCACCGTCGAGGAGCGCGGCGATCTTCTCGTCGGCGAGGGCGGTGGTGCGCAGGGTGTCCTCGTCGGCGTCGGCGGCGACGGTGATGCGGCTGCGGACCTTGCCCTTGACCTGAACCGGGATCTCGATGGTGTCCTCGACCAGCCAGGCCTCGTCGGCCACCGGGAACGGCGCACGGACGACGAGGGTGTCGTGGCCCAGGCGGTGCCACAGTTCCTCGGCGATGTGCGGCGCCAGCGGCGCGAGCATGATCACCAGGGCCTCGACGGCTTCCCGTGGGGCGCCGGTCTTCTCGAAGTTCTTGGTGAGGTGGTTGGTGAGCACAGTCAGCTTGGCGACGGCGGTGTTGTTGCGCAGGGCCTCGTAGTCCTCGCGGACACCGGCGATCGTCTTGTGCAGCAGGCGCTTCGTGTCGTCGTCGGACTCGGCGTCGGCGACACGCGATGCACCGGACTCCTCGTCGACGACGAGACGCCAGATGCGCTGAAGGAAGCGCTGCGAGCCGACGACGTCCTTGGTCGCCCAGGGGCGGGACTGGTCGAGCGGGCCCATGAACATCTCGTAGACGCGCAGGGTGTCGGCACCGTAGTCGCGGCAGATGTCGTCGGGGGTCACCGAGTTCTTCAGCGACTTGCCCATCTTGCCGTATTCCTGGTTGACCTCTTCACCGTTGTAGAAGAACTTGCCGTTCTCCTCGGTGACCTCCTCGGCCGGCACGTAGATGCCGCGCGAGTCGGTGTAGGCGTACGCCTGGATCATGCCCTGGTTGAACAGCTTTCGGTACGGCTCACTGCTGGTGACGTAGCCGAGGTCGAACAGGACCTTGTGCCAGAACCGCGAGTACAGCAGGTGCAGCACTGCGTGCTCGACACCGCCGATGTACAGATCGAGGCCACCCGGGTCTTTCGGGCCGTGCAGTTCCGGACGCGGACCCATCCAGTAGGCCTCGTTGTCCTTGTCGCACAGGGTGTCCTGATTGGTGGGGTCGATGTAGCGCAGCTGGTACCACGAGCTACCCGCCCACTGCGGCATCACGTTCGCGTCGCGGGTGTAGGTCTTCGGACCGTCACCGAGGTCGAGTTCGACGGTCATCCAGTCCGAGGCCTTGGCCAACGGCGGCGACGGCTCGCTGTCGGCGTCGTCGGGGTCGAACGAGACCGGCGCGTAGTCCTCGACCTCCGGGAGTTCCACCGGCAGCATCGATTCCGGCAGCGCGTGCGGCTGGCCGTCGGCGTCGTAGACGATGGGGAACGGCTCGCCCCAGTACCGCTGACGCGCGAACAGCCAGTCGCGCAGCTTGTACTGGATCTTGCCGGTGCCGACGCCGTCGGCCTCGAGGCGTTCGACGATCGCCGCTTTGGCGTCCTCGACGTTCTTGCCGTTCAGGAAGTCGGAGTTGACCAGCGGGCCGTCGCCGACGTAGGCCTCGGCCTGCACGTCGGTGTCGGAACCGATGACCTCGATGATCGGCAGGCCGAACACGGTGGCGAACTCGTGGTCGCGGGCGTCGTGCGCCGGGACCGCCATGATGGCGCCGGTGCCGTAACCCATGAGGACGTAGTCGGCGATGAAGACCGGAACCTGTTGTCCGTTCACCGGATTGACCGCGAAGGAGCCGGTGAAGACGCCGGTCTTCTCCTTGTTCTCCTGGCGTTCGAGATCCGACTTCGCCGCGATCGACGCGCGGTAGCCGGCGATGGCAGCTGCGGGATCGCTTGCGCCACCTGTCCACCGGTCGTCGGTGCCTTCCGGCCAGGCATCGGCGATGAGCGAGTCGACGAGCGGGTGCTCGGGGGCCAGCACCATGTAGGTGGCGCCGAACAGGGTGTCGGGGCGGGTGGTGAAGACCTCGATGTCGCCGACGCCGGGCGCGCTGAACCGGACCTGGGCACCGCGCGAGCGGCCGATCCAGTTGCGCTGCATGGTCTTGACCTTCTCCGGCCAGTCCAGCAGGTCCAGGTCGTCGAGCAGGCGGTCGGAGTATGCGGTGATCCGCATCATCCACTGCCGCAGGTGCTTCCGGAAGACCGGGAAGTTGCCGCGGTCGCTGCGACCGTCGGCGGTGACCTCCTCGTTGGCCAGCACGGTGCCCAGACCGGGGCACCAGTTGACCAGCGAGTCACTCAGGTAGACGAGGCGGTGGTCGTCGATCACCGAGGTGCGCTCGGCCGCAGTCAGATCCGACCAGGACTTCCCGGCGTGCTCACCGGTCAGTTCGCGGGTGCCGGCGGCGAACTCGTCGACCAGCTCGGAGATGCGTCGGGCCTTACCCTGATCGGCGTCAAACCAGGCGTTGTAGATCTGCAGGAAGATCCACTGCGTCCAGCGGTAGAAGTCGACGTCGGTGGTGGCGACGCGACGACGCTCGTCGTGGCCGAGTCCGAGGCGCCGGATCTGGCCGAGGTAGCGCTCGATGTTCTGCTCGGTCGTCGTTCGCGGGTGGGTACCGGTCTGGACCGCGTACTGTTCGGCCGGCAGACCGAAGGAGTCGAAGCCCATCGTGTGCAGGACGTTCTTGCCGGTCATCCGCTGGTAGCGCGCGAAGACGTCGCTGGCGATGAAGCCCAGCGGGTGGCCGACGTGCAGACCCGCGCCCGAGGGGTAGGGGAACATGTCCTGGACGAACAGCTTGTCGGGTGCGTCGGCGCTGCCGCCGCCGAACGCGCTCAGGTCACCGGCCAGCGGTCCGACGGGGTTGGGCGCCTCGTAGGCACGCTCGTCGGACCAGGTCTGCTGCCAGCGCTGCTCGAGCTCGCCCGCAACCTCCGCGGTGTAGCGATGAGCGGTGGCGCCGGCGGAGCCGTTGGTGCTGGTGGTGTCGACTGAAGTCACCCGACCAGGGTAAATCCTGGGCCCGACCAGCCTGAAATCCGGTCAGCCCGTCACCCGCGACCGGAGAACACCTCTATGAGGTGCAGCTCACCGACGATGCTCGATTCGGTTGCACGGTGGACGCGGTCGTATGCTGTGGGTCGTGAATGCCCTGTCCGTCGCCGTTGCCGTGCTGCTCTTCGCGCTGGCCGGGCTCTGGGCCACGGTCGGGGTCCGCGGGCTCCGCGGCTCACTTCCTCGCAATCGCCGCTTCGGTGTCCGCACCGACGAGACCATGCGCTCCGACGAGGCCTTCCGCGTCGCCAACCGCGTCGCCGCACCGGGCACCATCGGGGCGAGTGTGATCCTCGTCCTCGGCGCCGTGGCCACCCTTGCCGTCGACGGCGGCTGGTCCATCCTCTTCGGCGTCGTCGCCCTGGTGGCCGCACTCGTCGTCATCGGCCTGGTGAGCGCCATCGGAGTTCGCGCCGCTGCCACCGTGCCGGCCGAGGACGCGGGTTGCTCGTGCTGCTCGGGTCACGACGAGGGTCACAGCCACGCCGAGCCCGCCGGGGAGCAGGGCACCTCCGAGCCCGCCGCCGACTGCGGCACCAGCAGCTGCGGTGCGTGCTCGCTGCGCGGCGTCTGCTCGAGCGACACCGCCCAGGCCTGACCTGGCCTGCGGCCGGCAGCTCTGACGTATGCGCACGCTCAAGAAACTTCTCGACCGCTCACCGATCGACGGATTCATCCTCGCGATCGTGGCCGCGGTCGTCGTCGCCGCCTTCCTCCCCGTCCGCGGTGCTGCCGGGGACGTGTTCGAGTGGGTCGTCATCATCGCGATCGGCGCCCTCTTCTTCCTCTACGGCACGCGACTCCACCCGCGTGAAGCACTCGAAGGCTTGAAGCACTGGCGCCTCCACGTGACGATCCTGGCGTTCACGTTCGTGGCGTTCCCGATCATCGGTCTGGCCCTGAAGCCGGTCGTCGAGCCGCTGATCGGTTCCGATCTCTACGCCGGACTCCTGTTCCTGTGCCTCGTGCCGTCGACGGTGCAGTCGTCGATCGCGTTCACCTCGATGGCGAAGGGCAACATCGCGGGCGCGATCGTCAGCGCCTCCGCGTCGAACATCCTGGGCGTGTTCCTCACCCCGCTGCTGGTGGTCGCGCTGATGCACAACACCGGCGATGCGAGCATCGACGCGACGTCGATCCTGAAGATCGTGGCGCAGATCCTGGTGCCGTTCGTGATCGGTCAGCTCGCTCGACCCTGGGTCGGCCCGTTCTTCGCCCGGCACGCCAAGATCACCAAGCTCGCCGACCGCAGCACCATCGTCCTCGTCGTCTATGTCGCCTTCAGCGAGGGCGTCGTCAACGGCATCTGGTCGTCGGTCGACGCCGCCCAGGTGATCGCCGTCGCGGTGATCTCGCTGCTGCTCGTGCTGGTCATGCTCGTGGTGACCGGCTGGGCGCCGAAGAAACTCGGCTTCGACCGCGCGGACACCATCGCCATCCAGTTCTGCGGCACCAAGAAGAGCCTCGCCACCGGACTCCCGATGGCCACCGTCCTCTTCGCCGGTTCGACCGTCGGCCTCATCGTCCTACCGCTGATGATCTTCCATCAGATCCAGCTCATCATCTGCTCGTGGCTGGCCACGCGATACGGACGTGAGGCGGAAGCGGTCGAGGCCACCAGCTGACCGGGGTTTCGACAGGCTCAACCGGCGGTCGGGATCGGCGTCGACAGCGGCAGGTTCACGAAGCTCGGGCGGTTCGGGTCGAGCTGGATGTGTTGCGGCTTCAGACCGGACTCGTTGAGCAACGGCCGCAACGGGAGGCCGCGCGGGAAGTTCATCGCGAACACGTCGACCCGCAGGCGGTGGCCCGGCTTCACGATCGCCTCGGTGGGCAGCAGACCGATGTCGATGCTGACCGGCCGCCCCGGCGCCACCCGCTGCCGCGTCGACAGGGTGAGGTTGTAGAACGGGTCGATCACGTCGCCGTTCGGTGCGAACTGCGATGCCGCGCGGTCGTACCCGCGCAGGGACGACACCACCTGCCCGGAGGTGATGACCTTCGACGTGCCGTCCGGGGCGACGTCGTTGAGGGTGGCCGTCCAATACCCGTCCGTGGCGTCGAGCACGGTGTTGAGCCGGACATTCGAGTAACCGGACACGCTGCGCGTCGTCGTCAGCGGGGGAGTGGTGAACGACAGTGCGGCCCGTTCGGAGATCCGGGCGTCGTCGGAGCAGCCCGGGAAGATGGCCAGCGCGCCGGCCATCTGCTGCGCTGCATCGCGGGAACACATGGGCGCGAGGCCGGGGGCGATGGTCATACGGGCGCGCGACTGCGGCGCCTTGGGAGTCAGGCTGCCATCGCGGACCGCGTACGGGGCAGTGCCGCTACGACGGTCGCTCAGGTAGAGACGCTGGCGTTCCATCCCGGCGCGCGGGAACTGTTGCGCGGTGATCCAGGAGTCGCCGACCTGCTTGAGATTCACCGGACCGTAGGAGTCGATCCCGTTGTCGATCCCCTTGAGCCACTTGTCGAACCACGCCTTCTGCAGGACGTCGAGCCGCGGCGGTGTGCCGGCCCGTCCCTGCTGGCCGCCACCGATGGTGAGGTGGTAGCCATCGCCCATGATGAGCTGCTTCTTGCCCGGGGGGAGCGGGATCTTGTTGTACATGCGAACTTCGGAGTTGGTGAACAGGTCGAACCAACCGCCGTAGATGAACGTCGGCGTGGTGATCTTCTCGGCGCGGTCGAGCCAGGCCGTGCGCGGCCCGGAATCGGTCTCCAGCAACTCCTCGAGCTCCGGCGGCACCGACGCGATGTCGGGGGTGAACAGGCCGGCGAGAAGCTGCGGATAGAAGGTGAGCGGATCGGCGATCCGGTCGGCCAGCCACTTCCAGTCGAACGTGCCGTTCAGCATCGACGCCACGTTCGGGACCATCTTGGTGGTGTTGACCAGCGTCAGCCAGAGCGGAAGGAAGCCGACGCCGAGTGCGCCACCGGGCGCGACGATGTCGCGGATGAGATCGCCACCGGGTTCGACCGGGAAGATCGCCTCGAGCGCCTTCGGGTTCTTGTTGGCGGCCTGGATCTGGTTGATCGCCGAGTAGGAGACACCCGACATGCCGACCTTGCCGTTGGACCACCGCTGCTTCGACGCCCAGTCGATGACCTCGACGGTGTCACGCTGCTCGCGGTCCTGGAAGACATCCCACTTGCCCTGGGAGAAGCCGGTGCCGCGCACGTCGACGACGACCTGCGTGTAACCGCTCCGGACGAGGTCGAAGTCGACGAGGAAGGTCTTGGCGCCGCCGTCACGGATGGTGTGGGCGATGTCGTTGATGCCGTCGATCGGGGTGCCCGACAGATTGATCGACCGGGCGAGTTGCAAAAGGAACGGTTCGAGCACCGGATGCTGGGTGACCGCCGAACCGATCGAGCTGACCAGCTTGGTGTACGGGGTCATGTTGACGATGACCGGCGTCTTGGTCGACGTCGGACGTTCGCGGGCGTCTGCAGGCCGGTAGACGTTCGCCCGCAGCACGGTGCCGTCGCTCATCCGGATCGGCACGTCCCAGCTGACATTCACGCCGGCATAGGGTTGCGGTCCGTCGTGGCTCGCGGCCCAACGCGCTGCCGCCGCCCCGCCCGTCGGTCCGCTCGGTGCGGCGCCCGCGACGACGGTCGGCGCGACCAACACTGCGACGAGTGCGATCACCCCCGCCAGCAGACGAACACTCTTCGACGACCCGCCCATACACACCCCCGCGTGTGATTCGCCGAGCCGACGGCTGAGCGTCGTCGCGGCGATACCTGATCAAGCGATCACAACTTAGCATCGAGGGTGAGGTAGGTCACCGCTGGTTGTGCTCGATTGCCACGGGCGGGGTTGGGAGATCTTGTCGCGGGGGCTTCGTGGCTCGTCGCTGGCGCTCCTCGCA
>NZ_JSYC01000048.1:0-27264 GCF_054823965.1 Gordonia sp. GN26
CCGAGTTACACCACTCTATGGGGCACTACTCGGCCTGTCAGAATCTCTCGTCATGACCGACCTCACCCACGCCCACGCCTTGTCTCTTTCCACCGTGCCGAATCTCCGGGACCTCGGCGGATGGACGACCGCCGATGGACGCCGGGTCCGACCCGGTCTGGTCTTCCGGTCCACCGAGCTCCACCGACTGGCCGGTGACGACCTCGCCAAGTTCGACGCGCTGGGTATCACGGCCGTCTACGACCTCCGCACGGTTGCCGAGCGTTCGGCTGCGCCGGACCCGGCACTGCCCGGCGTCGCAGAGGTCCCCTTGGACGTGCTGGCCGATTCGTCGACCGCGATCCCGGCACGCCTCAACGAGGTGGTCGCCGATCCGGCCGCGGTCGCGGCAGCGAGTGAGGCACTCGGGGGAGGCAAGGCGGCCGAGCTGATGGAGGGCACCTATCGACAGATTCTGAGCCTGCCCAGTGCCCACGCCGCCTATCACCGGCTGTTCAGTGCGCTCGCGGAGCCCGCACAGCCGGGTGCGGCACTGTTCCACTGCACGACCGGAAAGGACCGGACCGGTTGGGCGGCCGCAACCTTCCTCACCGTGCTCGGCGTCGGCCGGGACGAGGTGTTCCAGGACTACCTCCTCACCAACGACGAGCTCATCCCGGCACTGCATCCGGTCTTCGCCGCGTTCCAGGCGGCCGGCGGCGACCCCGAGGTGTTGAAGCCGATCCTCGGCGTCCAGCGGAACTACCTCGAGGGAGCTTTCGAGGAGATGACCGTGCAGTTCGGCGACATCGAGGGTTACTTCCGCGACGGCCTGGGGCTGGATCCCGCTGTGCCGGAATTGCTCCGGAAGCGCTACCTGGACGAATGACCGGAGACCGGGCGGCGTCGTGATCAGAGGTGTTTCTCGGCGTTGGCCCGGATGACCTCGCGCAGGTAGACGGCGAGCCCGGGCGCCTGTTCGTCGTAGTGCGCGGTGAAACGCGGGTCGGCGACGTACATGTCGGCGAGGCCGACGTGCATCTCGTGGGTGCAGTCGTAGAACCGGCCGATCTGTGCGCGGTGCTCCTCGGCCAGGGCATCGGCTTCGGCGGAACCGGGTGTGAGTCCGCAGAGCATCGCGTCGGCGAGGCGCCGTTCGAGGTCATCGGCGTCGGCCTTGATCTGCCGCCAGTCCTCCTTCGAGAACCGGACGACGCGCTTGCGGCTCTCCTGCCACGCGTCGGTCTCGCCCCACCGTTCCTCGGCCTCCGCCGCGTACTCCTCGCCGCGCCAGTCGTCGCCGAAGATCTCGCGTTGCTCGGCCGCGGACAGCCGGATTCCCTGCTTCTTCGACATCATCATCTCCTCCACCGCTGCGACCATCCGGTGCAAGTGATCGATCCGGTCGGTGAGCAGCTCGTGCTGCGCGCGGAGTTGATGCAGTTCGTCGGCATTGGGATCGTCGAGCAGGGTCGCTATCCGCCCGAGTGAGAAGCCCAGCTCACGATAGGTGAGGACACGGTAGAGCCGTGCGACGTCGGCGTCGTCGTAGACGCGGTATCCCGCAGGCGTGCGGCGCGACGGCGTCACCAGACCGATCCTGTCGTAGTGGTGCAGTGTGCGGACACTGACCCCGACCATCCCCGCGACGACGCCCACGGTCAGGTCCGACGCAGGAGTGCCGAGCGGGTGGTGCTTCTCTTCACTCACATGAGCAACCTTGGGGTCTGACGTCGCGTGAGGGTCAAGCGAGTTGGGGTCAGGGAGCGAAACCGATGACCGTCGTGTCCTTCTGGCAGGCGGCGAGCACGCCCTGCAGCGCCGACGGCCCGCAGGTCCAGCCGCTCACCGACTGTTGCGTGCCGGTGACGATCTTGGGGCCGTATTCGTCGGCGATCGACTTCGCCTTGTCGCAGTCGACGTCGCCGGCCAGGATGAGGACCCGCAGCGCGCCGTCGGGGCCGGGGATGCTGCCGCAGGTGGTGCCGGGGCCGCCCTGGGTCGATTCGTCCGCGTCGGCACCTGATGTGACCGAGTCGGGACGGGCCGACGCGGGCTTGCGACCCGGGACCACGGGTGCGGAGGTCGACGGGGCGTCGGCGGGTTGCTCCGCAGAGGCGGCCGCGCCGTTCCTGTCGCTCGCGGAAGTGTCGGTGACATCCTGTTCCGAACCGCATGCGGACAGTGTGAACAGGGCCAACGACAGGCCGAGTGCGGTGGTGGCGACCCTGGCCCCGGAGGCGACGGCGCGGCGCGTTCTGCACGACATGGCCCCCACCGTATCGAATGGCGGAACGCCGCAGCGATAGGTCGTCGAGGGCGCAGACGGGCCCGACGGCGACGTCGTCGGTTTGGGTGGAGGCCACCGACCTGGGAGGATGCACCGGTGAGCAGTACCGGAACCGAAGTCGCCGACCCCGCCTACACCGTCGGCACCACCCTGCCCGGCACCCGCGGCCGCACCGGGGTGATCAACACCCCGCACGGCGCGATCCAGACCCCCGCCTTCGTGCCGGTCGGTACCAAGGCGACGGTGAAGACCGTCCTGCCCGAGTCGGTCGCCGAACTGGGTGCGCAGGCCGTCCTCGCGAACGCGTACCACCTGTACCTGCAGCCGGGCCCCGCGATCATCGATCAGGCCGGCGGGCTCGGTGCCTTCATGAACTGGTCGGGCCCGACCTACACCGACAGTGGCGGGTTCCAGGTCATGTCGCTCGGCGCCGGCTTCAAGAAGGTCATCGCGATGGAGGTCAGCCCTGACGACTCGCTCATCGCCGAGGGCAAGGAACGTCTCTCGCGAGTCGACGACGACGGGGTCACCTTCAAGTCACACCTCGACGGTTCGGCGCACCGCTTCACCCCCGAGGTGTCGATGCAGATCCAGCACCAGCTCGGTGCGGACATCATCTTCGCCTTCGACGAGCTCACCACGTTGATGAACACCCGTGCATACCAGGAGAGTTCGCTGGAGCGTACCCGGTTGTGGGCAATTCGGTGCCTGGCCGAGCACAACCGGCTGAGCATCGAGCGTGCGCATCGGCCCCAGCAGGCGTTGTGGGGTGTGATCCAGGGAGCCCAGTACGAGGATCTGCGGCGCAAGGCGTCCCGCGATCTCGTCGCGCTGAGCGAGGCCGACCGGGAGGCCGGCGGCAAGGGCTTCGGCGGCTACGGCATCGGCGGCGCGCTCGAGAAGCACAACCTGGGCACCATCGTCGGCTGGGTCAACGACGAACTGCCGGAGGACGCGCCCAAGCACCTGCTGGGCATCAGCGAGCCCGATGACATCTTCACCGCCATCGAGAACGGCGTGGACACTTTCGACTGCGTGTCACCGACGCGCGTCGCCCGCAACGGTGCGATCTACTCGCTCGACGGTCGGTACAACATCACAAATGCGAAGTACCGCAACGATTTCCGGCAACTCGATCCCGAGATCGAGAACTACACCTCGCAGTACAGCCGCGCCTACCTGCATCACCTGTTCAAGGCGAAGGAGGGTCTCGGCCCGACGCTCGCGACCCTGCACAACGTGTCGTTCATCGTCACGCTGGTCGACCGCGCCCGCCAGGCGATCGAGAACGGCACGTATGTCGAGTACCGCGACGAGTTCCTGCGGCGGTACTACGGTTCGACGCGGGACTGACGGGTCGGCAATCGGCGTGGGGTGGGTCACGTGCTGGAACCGTGCGCCACGGTGATTCGTTGTGAATCCATCGCAACGAGGTTGCGAACACCCCCGAACACTCGGCACCCTGTAGGGGTATTCGAGTACCAGCGAGAGAGACGATGAGACGCGCAAAGCGCCGAAAACGCCGACGACACCCGTCCGCACCCTGTTCCGAACCGGACCCTGACCCGGACTCCGGACCCGCAGTCCTCTGCGAGATCCCTCCCGGCGCCCCAGGCGTCGACGCTGATCGGATGGCGACATGCTGACCGTTCTCGGAATCTTCCTGGGAATTCTCGTGGTCCTCGCGATCACCGCCGTCACCGGTTATTTCGTCGCCCAGGAATTCGGCTTCATGGCGGTCGACCGCTCCCGCCTGAAGGCGCGCGCCGAATCCGGTGACGCCGCCGCCGAACGCGCACTCTCCGTCACCCGGCGCACCTCCTTCATGCTGTCCGGGGCCCAGCTCGGCATCACCGTCACCGGCCTGCTCGTCGGCTACGTCGCCGAACCACTGATCGGTTCCGGCGTGGGCGACCTGCTTGGCAACGTCGGCATTCCCGTGGGCGTCGGTGTCGTGATCGGCACGATCATCGCGATCCTGTTCTCCACCGTGGTGCAGATGGTCTTCGGTGAGCTGTTCCCCAAGAACCTCGCGATCGCCCGACCGGAACCGGTCGCGCTGTGGCTCGCCCGGTCGACCACGATCTATCTGGCCGTCTTCGGCTGGCTGATCGCACTGTTCGACAAGGCATCGAACCTGTTGCTTCGCGCCCTGCGCATCGAGCCGGTCCACGACGTCGAGCACTCGGCGTCGGTCCGCGACCTCGAACACATCGTCGCCGAGTCCCGCGACGCCGGTGAGCTGCCCGAGGATCTGTCCGTACTACTCGACCGCGTGTTGGAGTTCCCTACGCGCACAGCCGAACACGCGATGATTCCGCGTCCGCACACCGATCAGGTCGATGCGTCGCTGCCCGCGTCCGAGGTGCTCGCGCTGATGAGCACCGGGCACACCCGGTACCCGGTCGCCGGGGACGACGACGAGGTGCTCGGCGTCGTCCATCTTCCCGACCTCCTCGAATGGTCGTACGCGCTGAAGAAAGAACCCTCGAAGGCCGTTCCGACGGCCACCGCGGGTGATCTCTGCCGCCGCGCCGTCGTGGTGCCGTCGACCCTGCCGTTGCCGGAGGTCCTGGAGAACCTCTCCTCCGCACATGAGGAGATGGCCATCGTCATCGACGAGTACGGCGGTTTCGCCGGCGTCGTGACCGCCGAGGACATCGCCGAGGAACTGGTCGGCGAGATCGACGACGAACACGACCCGGAGGCGTCCGCGGCGATCGAGAAGACCGCCGACGGCTGGCGCGTCCGAGGCGACGCCCACGTCGACGAGGTGTCCCGTGCGACCGGATGGGAACTGCCCGAAGGGGATTACGAGACGATCGCCGGTCTGGTGATCGCCGAGTTCGTGGGACTACCCGAGGTCGGGGAGACCGTCGAGATCACGATCGATCCCGATCCGGCCTCGCTCCTCGACGACGAGGAGGCGCCACCCCGCGTGGTGCACGTCGAGGTGCTCGAGGTGGACAAGCATGTGCCGGCTCTGGTGTCGATGTCACTCGGGACCGAAGTGAGCACCGACGCAACGGCATCGGACACCGGACGGGAGACCGACAATGGATAACCCGTGGGTCATCGGGGTGATCACCGTCGCGCTGATCGCGGCGAGTGCCTTCTTCGTCGCCGTCGAGTTCGCACTGATCGCGGCCCGACGCCACCGTCTGGAGGACGAGGCTGCGACGAGCAGCAGCGCCCGTGCCGCCCTGCGCAGTGCATCGGAGCTGTCCGTACTCCTCGCGGGTTCACAGCTCGGCATCACGATCTGCACACTCGCGCTGGGTTCGGTCACCAAACCCGCAGTCCACCACTGGCTCACGCCGCTGTTCGAGAACTGGGGCCTGCCGTACTGGTCCGCCGACATCGTCGGCTTCGTGCTGGCGCTCATCATCGTGACCTTCCTGCACCTGGTGGTCGGCGAGATGGCCCCGAAGTCATGGGCGATCGCGCACCCGGAGCGGTCGGCGATCGTGCTGGCCCTGCCGATGCGCGCCTTCATGTGGCTCACGAGGCCGATCATCGTCCAGCTCAACCATCTGGCCAACTGGTGTCTGCGGCGCGTCGGCGTCGAACCCGTGGACCAGGTCGCGACCGGGCAGGACAGCGACGCGCTGCGTCACCTCGTCGAACACTCGGCGACGGTCGGGACTCTCGACGAGCGCTATCTCGCGCATCTGACCAGCGCGCTCGAACTCGAATCGCTCACCCTCGGCGATGTGGTCACGCCCAGTGACACGCTGGGTGCGGTGCTGCCGACCGCGAGTGCCGACGAGATCCAGACGGCCGGACGGATTTCGGGACATCTTCGGTTGCTGGTGCGCGACGCCGACCGCGGGCCGGTGCACGGCGTCGTGCATGTGCGCGACAGCCTGCGCGCAGAGCCGGATGCCACTGCCGCCGATCTGATGCGTCCGGTGCTCCGGATCGAGTCCGGCCAACCGGTCTACGAGGCGCTCGCCGCCATGCGTGAACGCCGCGCCCACCTCGCGCTGGTCACCGACTCCGGTCGGGCCATCGGGCTGATCACGCTCAACGACCTGCTGCAGAGATTGCTGGCGACGACCGCTTGACCGTCACGACGACCACTCCGTGGGCCCCAGCAGCCAGGGTTCGCGGGGTAGGGCGCCGGGGTCGAAACGGCTTGCGAGCGTGAGAAGGTCGACAGTTTCGCCGGGACGTGCGAGGCCCAGTGAGCGCGCGATGTGCGAGAGGACGGTGCCGGCGGTGACCCCGTCGGCCGCGAGGTCGGCAAGGGTCACCGCTCCGTCGCGCTTGGAGAGCCGGACGCCATCGGTGTTGAGCACCATCGGCACATGGGCGTAGGTCGGCGGGGTCTCGCCGAGCAACGTGGCGAGGTAGGCCTGCCGCGGGGCCGACGACAGCAGGTCATCGCCGCGGACGACCTGATCGACCCCCTGGGCGGCGTCGTCGACGACGACGACCAGGTTGTAGGCGGGGGTGCCGTCGTTGCGCTGGATGACGAAGTCGTCGACCATGCCCGTGAAGGTGCCGTGGAGCAGGTCCGTGACGGTGAACTCGGTGGTGTCGGCCAGGATGCGGATCGCGGGTGGTCGACCGGCGGCGATCTTCTCGGCGCGCTCGGCGTCGGTGAGGGTCCGGCAGGTGCCGGGGTAGGCGCCCTGCGGCGCGTGCGGCGCCGACGGTGCCTCGAGGATCTCCCGGCGAGTGCAGAAGCATTCGAAGGTGCGTCCGGCGTCCCGGAGCCGGTCGATGATGTCGCGGTAGATGTCCCGGCGGGCGGTCTGGTAGACGACGGGTGTCTCCCAATCGATGCCGAGCGAAGCGAGATCGTCGAGTTGCCGGGCGTCGGAGCCGGCGACCGCGCGGTCGAGATCCTCCATGCGGATGAGGAACCGGCGGCCGGTGGTGCGGGCGAACAACCAGGCCAGCACGGCCGTACGGAGGTTGCCGACGTGGAGGTCGCCCGACGGGGACGGCGCATACCGGCCCGCTGCGTGCTGTGTCGACATCGCGTCGAGGTTACCGCGTCGTGTCGACGTCCCGCGATGAGAACCGGGCGCGACGGTGGTCTGTCCCAGCGTCAGAGCTGACGGTCACCCCGGAGTTCCGGGCGGATCGTTGCCAGCGCCCGGAGAAGTGAGGAACAGTGAAGCCATGGATCTTCCGGTCATGCCGCCCGTAGCCCCGATGCTGGCCAAGGCGGTCACCGCTGTGCCGCAGCAGCCCGACGGTGAAACGGCGTGGTCGTACGAACCGAAGTGGGATGGTTTCCGCGCGCTCATCTTCCGCGACGGCGACGAGGTGGTGATCGGTTCCCGCGGCGGGAAAGACCTGGCCAGGTACTTCCCGGAGATCGTGGCCGCGGCGAAGGCCGAGCTGCCCGCCAAGGTCGTCCTCGACGGCGAGATCGGGGTGCCCGCACTCATCGGCGACACGCACCGGCTCGACTGGGATTCGCTGGCCCAGCGCATCCACCCGGCCGAGTCGCGGGTCAACATGCTCGCCGAGAAAACGCCGGCGATCTTCATCGGCTTCGACGCCCTCGCCCTGGAATCGACGGCGGTGAACGGAGAACCGTTCGAGGTCCGTCGAGAGGCGTTGCTGCGCGCGGTCGGACCCGGCGGCCGGGATCGGCGGATACACGTCAGCCGTGTCACCAGCGATCCGTCGGTCGCCGAGGACTGGTTCTCCGCCTTCGAGGGCGCCGGCCTCGACGGCGTCGTCGCCAAGCGGCTCGACGGCCTCTACGTCGAGAACAAGCGCGAGATGTTGAAGATCAAACACAAGCGGACCGCGGACTGCGTGATCTTCGGTTACCGGATCCACAAGTCCGGCAGGGGGATCGGCTCGATGCTGCTCGGGCTCTACGGCGACGACGGCGAGTTGCGCATGGTCGGGGGAGCGGGTGCCTTCTCCGACGCCAAACGCATTGAACTGCAAGAGATGTTCGAGCCGATGCGCCTCGACCCGGACAAGCCGTCACCGGGTGAACCCACCCGCTGGCGGTCGGAGAAGTCGGGGGAGTGGATTCCGATCCGCCCCGAACTGGTCGCGGAGTTCGCCTACGACCAGATGGAGAACCAGCGCTTCCGGCACACCGTGAAGTTCCTCCGCTGGCGTCCGGACCGGGACCCGGAGAGTTGCGGTTACGACCAGCTCGAGGTCCCCCTCACCTACGACCTGCACGACGTCCTCGAAGGAGAATGACCGATGGCATCACGTTCTCCCGCAGAAGAGCTCGACGTCGACGGGGTCGCCGTCCGTCTCAGCAACCCGGACAAGATCTACTTCCCCGAGCTCGGCGAGAACGGTGGCCGCAAGCGGGATCTCGTCGGCTACTACCGGACGCTCGCGCTCGGCGTCGACGACAGTGGTGACGGTCCGCTCATGCGCGCGACGCGCGACCGGCCGACGTTCCTGCAACGCTTCCCCGACGGTGTCGAGGGGGAGGAGATCTACCAGAAGCACATCGCGAAGAAGCGGCCCGAGCATGTGCAGTCCACGCCGATCGTGTTCCCGTCCAAACGAACCGGGGACGCCATCCGCCCGACGGTGCCGGCCGACCTGGTGTGGGCGGCGAACCTGGGGACGGTCACCTTCCACACCTGGCCGACCCTGCACCCGGACAACGACCATCCCGACCAGCTCCGCATCGACCTCGACCCGCAACCCGGCACGACCTTCGACGACGTCCGGAACGTGGCGATCGACGGGCTGAAGCCGCTTCTCGACGAGCTCGGCTTCACGGGCTACGTGAAGACCTCGGGTGGGCGCGGGATTCACGTCTACGTCCCCATCGAGCCGCTGTGGGATTTCATCGCCACGCGGCGCTGTGTCATCGCGATCGCCCGTGAACTGGAACGCCGCGACCCGGACCGGGTCACCACCTCGTGGTGGAAAGAGGAACGCGGGGAACGGATCTTCATCGACTACAACCAGAATGCCCGCGACCGCACGATGGCCTCGCCCTACTCCGTCCGCCGCAGCGCGATCGGACGGGTCTCGACGCCGGTGACGTGGGACGAACTGGCCGATGTCGATCCCGACGACTGCACCATGGCCACCGTCCCGAAGTTGCTGGAGGATCGCGGTGATCCGTGGGCCGACATCGCCGACCACCGTCGCGGCGTCGAGAAACTGCTCGAGATGGTCCAGGAGGACGATGCGAACGGGCTGGCCGACATGCCCTATCCGCCCAGCTATCCGAAGATGCCCGGAGAACCACCGCGGGTGCAGCCCAGCAAGAAGGTCGCCGAGCACTGGGACGAGAAGGGCAACCGGATCGGGGACTGAGACCCCGATGGCCTTCGCCTGTCCCGGGGCTCTAGGTCCGAAAGGCGATGAGCAGACCGAGATAGACCGCGTAGAGCGCGACGAAACCGATTCCCTCCCACCAGGATACACGACGCCCGGAGAGGAACACCGGTACGCAGAGGATCGCGACCGCCGCCATGAGCGGGATGTCGACCCGGATCAGCTCGTCGGTGACGTCGATCGGTTTGATCACGGCGGTGAGCCCCAGGATGAACACGATGTTGTAGACGCTGGAGCCGATGAGGTTGCCGATCGCAAGATCGCGGTCGCCGCGGATGGTCGACATGATCGTGGTGGTGAGTTCGGGTGCCGACGTGCCGATGGCGACGATGGTGAGACCGATGAACGCCTCGCTCACACCGAGGTCGGTGGCGATCGAGACCGACCCCCGCACCAGCCAGTCGGCGGCCAGGACGATGACCCCGATCCCGCCGAGCAGTTGGAGGAGCCGGCTCCAGAGCGGCCCGCCGGTCGCCGGGAGTTCCTCGGCGATCTCGGTTTCGACGGCCGTGGCCCGCTGCTTGAGTTCCCAGCGGATGGCGGCGGCCGTGTAGACGACCGCGAGAGACAGCAGGAGGAGGCCGTCGAGCCGGCCGAGAGATCCGTTGAGGCTCAAGACCAGCAGCAGCAGGCCGCTGAGGCACATCGTCGGCAGGTCCATGCGGAGCGTCTGGCGACCCAGCGCGAGCGGCACCATGGCCGCCGAGAGTCCGAGGATCAGCAGGATGTTGACGATGTTGGTGCCGGCGACGTTGCCGACCGCGAGTGGCCCGGCGTCGCTGAACGCGGCATCGATGCCGACCGCCAGTTCGGGCATGCTCGTCCCGATCGAGACGATGGTGAGTCCCACCAGGAGGGGAGAAACCCCGAGTCGGGTGGCGATCGCCGAGCCGCCCCGCACCAGGAGTTCGGCGCCGAGGACCAGCCCGGCGAGCCCGACGAGAACGAGACCGGCGTCTAGGAGCACTCGGGCATTCCTCTCGTCACCCGGGAGAGGTCGCTAATGCGCAGCACCCGATGATCATGCGGCATCGGCGGGTCGGAGGGTGGCCGGGTTGGGTCGCGGGGTCACCGCCGGAGTGACTCGCCCGCCCACTCCGCGAAGGTCTGCCAACCGACACCGGGGAACCGGCGGTGCAGTGCGGGGATGTCGACCTCGTAACCGCGATCGCCGAGGAAGCGGAACATGGCGCTCATGTCGGGCGACGGGATGCGTTCGGGATCATAGGATTCCGCGCTCACCCTGGTCCCGAGGACGTCGCCGGCGATCTGCGCCATCTCCGCCGGCGTCGGCTGGTCGGAGGCGAGGTCGATGCGTTCACCGGTGTACGCGCCCGGGTCCCCGAACAGCGTCGTGACGAACCGGCCGAGATCGCGGCGCGAGAGCTGTTGCAGCGGTTTGTCTGCGGGCATCGCGATCGGCATCACGCCGGCGGCGAGTGCGTCGGACCCGGCGAGCAGGTTGTCGTAGAAGTAGGCCGGTCCGACGATCGTATGCGGGATGTCGGTGGCAGCGAGCATCCGCTCGACCTCGAACTTGGAATCGAAGTGGGGGACTCCGGTGTCGCGGCCGGCGGAGGCCACCGACGAGAAGACGAGATAGGGGAGGGCGGACGCGGTGGCCGCCTCGATCAGCGCGGTGCCCTGGGCGACCTCGGCGCCGACGCCGGACTCGAACGGCGTCGTCAGCGCGAAGGCGCCCGCCGCCCCGGTGAACGCGTCGGTGAGTCCTACGCCACTCACGATGTCGCCGACGGCGAGTTCGACACCGCGGTCGGCGAGCGTCGCAGCCTTCGACGACACGGCGTCGCGGACGACCGCGCGCACGGTGAAACCGGCGTCGAGCAGCGCGTCGAGGACGGCGCCGCCCTGACCGCCGGTCGCTCCGATCACGACGATGGGAGAGGAATCGGACATGCCCCCGACCCTAGTGCCGACCGAGCGCCTGGCAAGCGGGTTTGGGTGTGGGAGCGCCCGGCGGCTATCATCTCGACGTTGGAGGATTCGCCTAGTGGCCTATGGCGCTCGCCTGGAACGCGGGTTGGGTTAACAGCCCTCAGGGGTTCGAATCCCCTATCCTCCGCCACCGAAGGTCCGTGGTGCACAACCCCGCAAGGGAGTCGCACCGCGGACCTTCGTCGTATCCCCGGGTGCCGAACACCCGCATCGCCTGCGCAGACCGGGGCCGCCGAGGGGTGGTGACCACCCGGTGTCACCCGTCTGTGAACCCTCGCTACACTGGACGACGGATCCCGCGCGGCGTGCATCCTGTGAACTCCCCCAGGGCCGGAAGGCAGCAAGGGTCAACGGGCTCTCTCGGGTGCGCGGGGTCCCCTATATCCCAGATTCATATTTCAGGTCTGCGGCGTCGGACACCCGCACCGGCGTCGTGCCGCGGAAGGTCCAGACGTTGAACTACCACTCGATGAGTGCCGACCAACTACGTGACACCCAGGCGGATCTGAAGAAGCGTTACGACGAGCTGGCCGCTCTGGGTCTGAAACTCGACCTCACACGCGGCAAGCCCGCTCCCGAACAGCTCGATCTCTCCAACGCGCTGCTCTCGCTCCCCGGCGACGACTACCGCGACGGCAAGGGCACCGACACCCGCAACTACGGCGGCCTCAACGGCCTGCCCGAGCTGCGTGAGATCTTCGGTGAGCTGCTCGCCGTCGATCCCGCGAACCTGATCGCGTTCGGCAACTCGAGTCTCGAGCTCATGCACGACCTCACCGTCTTCGGCCTGCTGCACGGCACCGCCGACTCGGACGAGCCGTGGGGCCGCCAGAAGATCAAGTTCCTGTGCCCGGCCCCCGGATACGACCGTCACTTCGCGATCACCGAGAGCTTCGGCATCGAGATGATCCCGGTGCCGATGCTTCCCGACGGCCCCGACGTGCGCCTCTGCGCCGAGCTCGTCGCCAACGACTTGAGCATCAAGGGGCTGTGGGCGGTACCCACCTACTCCAACCCGACCGGCGTCACCTTCTCCGAAGAGGTCACCCGCGGTCTGCTCGAGATGCCCGCGGCACCCGACTTCCGCATCTATTGGGACAACGCCTACGCGGTGCACACCCTCGTGGAGGCCCCGCCGACGCCGCTGCGCGTCCTCGAGATGGCCGCCGAGGCCGGTCATCCCAACCGCGTGTACGTCCTCGGCTCGACGTCGAAGATCACCTTCGCCGGCGGCGGCGTGTCGTTCTTCGGGTCGTCGGACGAGAACCTCGCGTGGTTCAGCAAGTACCTCGGCTTCAAGACCATCGGCCCGGACAAGGTCAACCAGCTGCGTCACCTCAAGTTCTTCGGCGACGCCGACGGCGTGCGCGCCCACATGGCGCGCCACCGCGAGATCCTGGCGCCGAAGTTCCAGCTGGTGCTCGACATCCTCGACGACCGGCTGGCCGAGTCGAAGGTCGCCTCGTGGTCGGAGCCGGAGGGTGGCTACTTCATCAGCCTCGACGTCGTCGATGGCGCCGCCCGCCGCACCATCGAACTGGCGAAGGAAGCCGGGATCGCGCTGACCGGCGCCGGTTCGGCGTTCCCGTACAAGACCGATCCGCACGACCGGAACATCCGCCTCGCGCCGACCTTCCCGAACACCGACGACCTGCGGGCCGCGATGGACGGGGTCGCGACGTGTGTGCTCCTCGCCTCGGCCGAGACCCTGCTGGCGGAGCGCAGCTGAGCCACTCGTCTCGCCGACACGCCGCTCTCAAACGCCGAATCGGCGTTAGATAGCTCTCATTCGGCGGCGAGTGAGCCGGTATGCACCGACTCTTATGCCACTCTTGTAAATCGTGAATCTGCCCAGGCCGGTTCTTCTCGCATCCGGTTTCGCCATCGTGGGGGTCATCGCACTCGCCCTCCAGGACGTTGTCGTGCCCTGGGGAGCCCAGTTCTGGGGTCTGCTGAACAACCAGATCGATCTCGCCGTGTATCGGCAGGGTGCTCAGGCGGTCACCGAGGGCGCCAGTCTGTACGACGTCAAGATGGTCGGCGACCTCGACTACACGTATTCGCCGTTCTCGGCGTTGCTGTTCACCCCGCTGGCGTGGATCTCGTTCGACGTGGCGCGATGGTTGTGGACCGCGGGCATCGTGGTCGCCCTCTATCTCGTGGTCATGCTGAGCTTCCGCAGCCTGGGCCGGTCGGTGACCTGGCCGTTGCGGGTCATCGCGATGTCGCTCGTCGCGGTGGCGATGCTGCTCGAGCCCGTGCGCACCACCATCTGGTACGGCCAGATCAATGTCTTCCTGATGCTGCTCATCCTGGCCGACCTCACCCGTCCCGACACCAGCAGGACCAAGGGAGTCGGTGCCGGCATCGCCGCCGGGATCAAACTGACGCCGCTGATCTTCGCCGGTTACTACGCGGTGCAACGCAACTGGCGAGCGTTCTTCGGTGTCATCGGCGGCTTCGTCATGACGGTGGCGGTCGGGTTCGTCATCCTGCCGCGTGACTCATGGGCGTACTGGACCGGCAAGTTGTTCCAGTCCGAACGCGTCGGCTCGGCGCAACTGCGCGGCAACCAGTCGATCCGCGGGATGCTCGCCAACCACCTCGACACCGACCACCCGTCGACTCTCTTGTGGGGAGCCCTGGCGCTGACCGCCCTCGTCGCGGGATTCGCGGTCGCGACCTACGCCCACCGCAGGGGCCAGGAGTTGCTTGCGATCAGCATCGTCGGCATGACCGCATGCGTGGTGTCGCCGATGTCGTGGGGGCACCACTGGGTCTGGTTCACCCCGATCGTGGTGATCGGGGTCCACCTGGCCCTCGACCTGAGACGAAGCCAGGTCGAGCGGGGCCTGGCGGCGGTGGGTGCGGTGGCGCTCGTCCTGCTCGCGTTCGCGTGGCCGACCCACGTCCCGGCGCTCGTGCCCGACGGTTACTACACCGGGCTCTACGTGAAGACGCGGGTCACCTGGCTCAACTGGTTCACCGTCAGTCCCTATCTGTTCGCGTATGTCGGAATCCTGATCGCGACGGTCGTCGCACTTCGGCTCTTCGGCTCTCGTTCGACCCCCACGGCCGATCCGGCCGCGGTCATCGCACCCGGGGTCGCGGCCGCGGTCATCGCCGACGGCGGCCTGCCCACCGAGCCGGCCGAGGGCGGGGGTCCGCGGGTCGCCGAACCGTCGGTACGCGCAGATGCCGAGCGGATGAACCAGGTCGACGAGATGGCCGATGACCTGGTCGGAACCGCGGGCGAGTCGATGGGTGAAGCACCCGACGCAGGGGCGTCGCCCACAGTGTGAGGCAGGCGCATCCGATGTCACGGGTCGCCGGTACTCTCGACGCGTGGCTCTGTATCGCACCTATCGCCCGGCTACCTTCGCCGACGTCGTGGGGCAGGAGCATGTCACCGACCCGTTGAGCCGTGCCCTCGACTCGGGGCGCATCAATCACGCGTACCTCTTCTCCGGTCCGCGCGGGTGTGGCAAGACGTCGTCGGCGCGAATCCTGGCGCGCTCGTTGAACTGTGTCGAGGGCCCCACCTCGCGTCCCTGTGGCACCTGCACATCGTGTGTGGCCCTCGCCCCCGGCGGTCCCGGCAACCTCGACGTCATCGAACTCGACGCGGCCAGCCACGGCGGCGTCGACGACACCCGCGAGCTGCGCGACCGCGCGTTCTATGCGCCGGCCGAGTCGCGCTACCGCGTGTTCATCGTCGACGAGGCGCACATGGTGACCAACGCCGGCTTCAACGCGCTGCTCAAGATCGTCGAGGAGCCGCCGGAGCACCTCATCTTCGTGTTCGCGACGACCGAACCCGAGAAGGTGCTGCCGACGATCCGCTCGCGAACGCACCACTACCCGTTCCGTCTGCTCGCCCCGCCGGTCATGCGTGGGCTGCTGGAGAAGATCTGTGAGCGGGAGGGCGTCACCGTCGCGCCCGAGGTCTATCCGCTGGTCATCCGTGCCGGCGGTGGTTCGCCGCGTGACTCGTTGTCGATCCTCGATCAGCTCCTCGCCGGCGCCGACGACCAGGGCGTCGCCTACGAGCGTGCGCTGGCGCTGCTCGGCGTCACCGACGTCGCGCTCATCGACACCGCCGTCGAGGCGCTGGCCTCGGCGGACGGCGCCGCGCTGTTCGGCGCCGTGGAGAAGGTCGTCGACGCGGGTCACGATCCACGACGCTTCGCGGTCGATCTCCTCGAACGGCTCCGCGACCTGATCCTCCTGCAGGCCGTTCCTGATGCCGCCGACCGCGGCCTGGTCGAGGCGCCGGGTGATCAGCTCGCACGCATGCGGGGCCAGATCGAGACGCTCGGCCCCGCCTCGTTGACGCGCTTCGCCGAGATCGTGCACGACGCCCTCGGCGAGATGCGCGGAACCACGTCGCCGCGGCTCCTCCTCGAGGTGATGTGCGCGCGCATGCTGCTGCCCGGAGTGTCGAACGACGACGCGGCCCTGTTGCAGCGGCTCGAGCGTCTGGAGTCGGGGATCGGCACCACCTCGATCCCCGTGCCCGCGAAACCCGCTGAGCCCGAACCGGAACCGAAGTTCGTGCGTCCGTCGCAGCGCAAGGCGATGGAGGAGGCGAAGGCCGCAGAGGAGGCACGTCGCGCTGCGGCCGAGGCCGCCGAGGCCGACACCCCGGTCGCGCCGGCCGCATCCGCCCCGGTCGCACCGGCCGCATCTGCCCCGGTTGCCCCGGCTGCTGCTCCGCCGCCGATGCCGACCGCACCGGAACCCACCGCGCCCGAACCGCCTGCGCCGGTGGCGAAGCCCGCGGCAGCCGAATCGACTCCGGCCGAACCCGCCGCTGCGCCCACGGTTCCCGAGTCAGAGCCGGCCCCGCCCGCCGAACCGGTCGCTGCCGCACCGCAGGCCGACGCAGCCGCTGCCGTCGAGACCGACGACGCGGACATGCTCGAAGAACTGATCGTCGAGCAACCCGCGCCCGACGCCATCGCCGATCCGGACGCCCTTCCCGATCCCGACGCGCTTCCGGAACCCGACGCGCTCGTGGAACCGGAGGCGCTCGATCTCGGGGATCTCGACACCCCGGACACCGGGACCACCGGCACCGATTCTCCCGAAGTCGACGCTGCTGCACCGACTCTCGACGTCCCCTGGGACGAACCCGAAGCGGAGGCCGCCACGCCGGCGCAGCCGGTACCGGAACCCGTGCGTCCGGCGGTCCGGAACGGCGGAACCCCCACGGCGCCGGAACCGCCTTCGCGTGCCCCGGTGGCCGAACCGGCTCCGGAGCCGACCCGGGAACCTGCCGCCGCGCCGGCCCGGTCGGCCGACCCCGACGACATCCCGCTGCCGGATGAGCCGGTCGACGAGTACTCGGTTCCACCGCCCGATGCGATGCCGGCCCGGGCGAAGCGCCCCGAACCGGCGCCCGAACCGGAACCGGAGCCAGAGCCGGCTGCCCCGGGCGGGCTCGACGCCGACGCGATCCGCAAGCGCTACCCGGAGATCCGGGCCGCGGTGCGGGAGCGTTCCAAGAGTCTCGAGCCGATGCTGTCGGCGGCGGTCATCGCCGATCTCGAGGGCACCACGGTGGTGCTCGGACACCCGGTCGAGGTGCTCGTCGGACGTCTCTCGGCGCCGCACGCGGTCACGATCATCCGCGAGGCTCTCGCGGAGGTCTTCGGCACCCAACTGGACGTGCGGACGGTGCACCAGGCTCCGGGCACAGCGGTCGCGCCGTCGGCGCCGGGTGGCGCACAGGCCGCGAAACAGCAGGCCAAACCCCGGCAGTCGTACTCGCGTCCGAGCAGGTCTCGTGATCAGTCGGCGGCCGCGCCGCCGCCACCCGAACCGGTGGCCGAGCCGGAGGAGCCCGAACCGCCTCGCGCGGACGAGGACATCCCCGACGAGGAGCGTGCCGAGATGGTCGCCGATGCCCGTACCGGGGCGCCCGAGCAGCGCCTCGACCCCGATCAGGTCGCGCTCGAACTCCTCAAGTCCGAACTCGGGGCACGGCCGATCGAATGACCGTCGAGACGAAGGGCTGGTAGAACGCAGAGATGCAGATCCGATCGGTCCTACGTCTGGCCACGGCGCCGGCAGCGGTGGTGGTGGCGGCGCTGACGTTGTCGATGGCTTGTGCCGAGGCGGCTCCCGTCGACTCGCCGTCGCCCACCCTGCGGCACACCGTCGATCAGCAGGCCCGCGCGGTCGGACTCGTCGACGTGAAGACCGTCGTCGCGGATGCGGCGTTGGATCTGCGCTATGCGACGACCCACAACTTCGTCGGTGAGCGTCTCTATCCGCCGAATGCTCGCTGTCTGGTGCACGAATCGATGGTCCCGGGTCTGAGGACCGCGGCCCAGAAACTCCGGGCCCGCGGTGAGACGCTGGTGTTCTGGGATTGCTACCGACCACATTCGGTGCAGCAGAGGATGTTTGAGAAAGTTCCCGACCCGGCGTGGGTCGCCGCCCCCGGTCCGTACTCGACCAGCCATGAGACCGGACGCTCGGTCGACGTGACCCTCGCGGTACGCAGCCCGAATTGTCCGGCCCCGCGCAAGGTTGGCAATGTCTGTCGCGTCGACATGGGCACCGACTTCGACTCGTTCACCCCACGCGCGACCGCGTATGCGACGCAGGGGGTCTCGGCATCGGCCCAGGCAGCGCGGGCCCGGTTGCGTCAGGCGATGGCCGCCGGGGGATTGACCGTCTACTCCGGTGAGTGGTGGCATTTCGACGGCCCGGGCGCGGACGTGCGCCGGCCGATCGTCGACGTCCCGCTGGTCTGAGACGCCCCGGCGTGAACGATGCGGGGGTGCGAACGACGAGACCCCGCCGGGCATCCGACGGGGTCTCGTTGGTCGAGCAGGCTCAGGCGTTCCACCAGGGCCGCAGCGGAACCTGATGGCCGCCATGGTTGTCGAGTTTGGTCGCCAGCACGTGATGGAGCTGGATGATGTTGCGGTCGAAGCCGATCCGGCAGCCCGCCATGTACAGTCCCCACAGGCGGGCGGTGCCCTCGCCGACCTCGGCCACGGCCTCGTCCCAGTGATCGACGAGGTTGATGTTCCAGTCGCGCAGGGTCATCGCGTAGTGCTCGCGGAAGTTCTCCTCGTGGATCACCTCCATGCCGCCGATGTCCTGGAGCTTGGAGATGATCTTGCCCGAGCCGGTGAGCTCGCCGTCGGGGAACACATAGCGGTCGATGAACGTGCCGGCCTTGCTGCGGCTCGCGTTGTCGGGCCGGGTGATGCAGTGGTTCAGCAGCATTCCGCCCGGGCGCAGCTTGTCGCGCATGAAGCCGAAGTAGGCCGGGTAGTTGCCGACGCCGATGTGTTCGGTCAGGCCGATCGACGACACCGCGTCGAAACCGGATTCGGTGATGTCGCGGTAGTCGCTGTGCCGCACCTCGGCGAACTCGGAGAGTCCTTCGTCGACGATGGCCTTCTGTGCCCACTCGGCCTGCTCGGCCGACAGCGTCGCACCGATGGCGTGCACACCGCGCTTGGCGGCGTAGCGGACCATTCCGCCCCACCCGCAACCGATGTCGAGGAGTCGGTCGCCGGGCTTGAGGCGCAGCTTCTCGAAGATGAGGCGGTACTTGTTGTCCTGGGCGGTCTCGAGCGACGCGTCGCGGTCGGGGTAGACCGCACATGTGTAGGTCATCGACGGGCCGAGGACCCACTCGTAGAAGGTGTTCGAGACGTCGTAGTGGTAGTGGATGACCTCGGCGTCACGAGACTTGCTGTGGCGCAGTCCTTCCGCGAAACGACGCCAGCGCGGCACGGCCTCCTGCGGCGGCGGGGCGATCGGCTTGAAGTGTTCGATGCCGAGCGAGCGCGCGATCTGGGCCAGGGCCAGCGGCGACGGGCGGTGGAAGTCCAGATCGCTCGCGAGCGCCTTCAGGGCGGGGTAGGGGTCGCCGGGGTGTGCGCCGACGAGTTCGAGGTCGCCGGCGATGTAGGCGCGGGCCAGGCCGAGGTCGCCGGGCGCCGTGACGAGATAGGTGGTGCCGCGCGGGGTCTTCAGGTTGAGGCCGTACTGGGCGTCGGCCGGGCCTGCGCTGCTGCCGTCGTACGCCGAGATCCGGATCGACAGGTTGCCGCCCAGGAGGGTCTCGAAGATCTCCGCCAGGGACATCTTCCCGGTCTGGGAGTCTGCTCCGATCGGTGCGTCTCTGAATGTCGTCATTGGCGTTTCACCGCTTTCGCATAGAGGTCCAGAAGGCGGCCGCGGGGGTCGTACCGCTTCTTCAGGAGCCGATAACTCTCTCCGCCGTAGAGTTCGTCGAACTCTTCCGGCCCGTAGAAACTTTCCGAGTACAGCGACTTGTGGCCGTCGAGTTCGGCGACCTTGCGTTCGATGACCTTGTTGGTGTGCCCGGGGTCGCCCGGGGTGACCGGCACGGCCGACCAGAAGCCGACGTTGACGTACGTGCGCCGCGGTTCGAGCGGGTAGAGCGGCCACGGGCGCGCCGGACCCGAACCGGGCAGGGCCGGCTCGCGAAGGCGCAGCGGGCACAACCAGATCGGTTCGATGGGGATGTTGTCCAGGAACCATTCGACATAGTCGGTGGTGCGTTCGATCGGCACCTCGATGTCCTGGACGACCCGCTCACCCGGCGGGAGGCCCTTGCGGGCGTTGAGGCGGTCGCCGATGTCCCAGCGCTGGTCGAGTCCGATCAGCTTCCAGTAGAAGCTGCTGCGCAGGTAGCGCTTCGGCCACCAGCGGCGGATCTTCGGGTTCTGGGCCCCGAAAGCACGGGAGCACCAGAACCAGTCGGTGTCCCAGCGCCAGAGGTAGTCGTGGATCGTCAGGCGGTCGGTGGTCTTGTTCTGGATCGACCGGTAGAAGATGTCCATCCCGGTGTAGTCGCTGACCGGGCCCTCTTCGTCGGTCTGGCGTCCGAGCGTGAGGTAGGACTCGTCGGCGGAGAACACGACTCCGTCGAGGTAGTCGACCTGCTCGCCGTCGTAGGTCTTCTCGGTGACGATGGTCTCCATCGTCGCCTGCAGCTCGGCGATCGAGCTGAACCGCACGTGACGCAGCGCGACGTACGGCTTCACCGGTTCCAGCTCGATGCGCAGGCGGACCGAATAACCCAGCGTCCCATAGGAGTTGGGAAAACCGAAGAACAGGTCGGCGTGTTCGTTCGTGGGCGTCGCGGTGATGATCTCCCCGTCGCCGGTCAGGATGTCGATCTCCGACACCGACTCGTGCGGGAGTCCGGAACGGAACGACGTGCTCTCGATGCCGAGGCCGGTCACCGCGCCGCCGAGCGTGATCGTCTTGAGTTGCGGGACCACCATGGGTGCCAGACCGTAGGGGAGGGTCGCCGCGACCAGGTTCTCGTAGGTGCACATCCCGGCGACGTCGGCGGTGCGGGCGTCGGGATCGACCGAGATCACCCGGTCGAGTCCGGAGACGTCCAGTCCGGGATGTGGGTTGGCTGCGCGCTTGCGGAAGAGGTTCGACGTCTTCTTCGCAAGGCGCACGGTCGCGTTCGGAGGGATGGCACGATAGCTGGCCAGTAGGGTGGACACCCCCTGGTCAAATGCCTGTCCCCCCATCTCCAAGCCAGAGCTCACCCGGTTAGCCTAGGACTTGATCAGTTCGCCCGCCAATCGTTTCGTCCCGAGGAGTGTTCCATCGTGGGTCAGGTTTCCGCATCGCAGTCGATCGACATCACCGCCGCCCCGGACACCGTCATCGGAGCCCTCGCCGACTACAACGATGTGCGCCCGGCGATCCTCCCGGCGCACTACCGCGACTACAAGGTCATCAGCGGCGGCAACGGCGACGGCACCGTCGTGCATTGGATTCTGCAGGCCTCGGAGAAGCGACAGCGCGACGTCCAGGCGACCGTCAGCGTGACCCCCGACACCGTGACCGAACGCGACGCCAACTCCACCATGGTGACGACCTACACGGTCGCCCCGTCGGCCGGCGGATCGCGTGTCACCACCACAACCAGCTGGAAGGGCGCCGGCGGCATCGGCGGGTTCTTCGAGAAGACCTTCGCGCCCAAGGCGATCAACCGCATCCAGGCCGAGGTGCTCGGCAATCTCAAGAAGCGCCTCGAGAACTGACGTCTCGGAGGAGGGGCCGGGCCCGGCCCTCGCCGCTCCCGATCCGGGACGGCGTCGACTCGACGCGGGTGGTCTTGCGGGCGGGGCCGGAATCCACCGTGGCCGAGGCACTACTGGCGTCGCCGAGTCTCGCGGGTCTCGGGATCGAGGAATTGCACGCCCGTGCCGCGGCCGGCGAGATCGTCGATGCCGACGGTCGGCCCGTCGACCTCGACGCGCCGTCACGGGTGAACGTCTCGCTCTACCTCTACCGCGACCTGCCCGACGAGGTCCCGATCCCGTTCGACGTCCCGGTGCTCTACCACGACGAGAACATCGTCGTCGTGGACAAACCGCACTTCCTGTCCACGATGCCGCGGGGTCGTCACGTGACGCAGACCGCGCTGGTCCGACTCCGCCGCGAACTGGGCAGCGACACGATCTCCCCGGCCCACCGCCTCGACCGGCTCACCGCCGGTGTGCTGCTCTTCACGCTGCGTCCCGAGGTGCGGGCCGCCTACCAGGACCTCTTCGCCTCCCGGTTGGCACGCAAGGAGTACCGCGCGCTGGCGCCGGTCGACGAGCGACTCGCCGAGACCGTGACCGTGCGCGACCGGATCGAGAAAACCGCCGGTGACCTGCGGGCCCGCGTCGTCGACGGCCCGGTGAACGCCATCAGCGACATCACCCTCGTCGAACAGACCGACCGCGGCGGTGTCTACCGGCTGGTGCCGCACACCGGACGCACCCACCAGCTGCGGCTGCACATGGCGTCGCTCGGTATGCCCATCGTCGACGATCCGCTGTATCCCGAGGTCCGCCCCGAACTCGCGGAGCGCCCGGACCACGGGGACTTCTCGGCCCCGCTGCGGCTCGTCGCCCATGCTCTCGAGTTCACGGACCCGCTCGACGGGACGGAGCGGCGGTTCGAGAGCCGTCGCACGGTGGCGTTCTGAAAACCGCCCCTGAAAACCACCCCTGACATCGACCCTCCAGCGGACGGGCGCCGACATATCGTCCGCGGCGGACTCCTGGAGGGTGCATCGCAGGGGCGTTTTTCAGGGACGGACCTCGATACGGCCCTCGGCTTGCGCCTCGGACCTACTCGGCCGGCGGGGTGGCGGTCCCTCGGCGTGCGCCTCGGGCCTACTCGGCCGGCGGGGTGGCGGTCCCTGGGCGTGCGCCTCGGGCCTACCGGTCGCCGGGGTGACGGTCCCTGGGGCTAGCGGAACGCTGGTTGAGTAGCCGAGGAGCGCAGCGACGAGGCGTATCGAAACCACTACCCTGGCGACCGTGACCATCCGCGCGTCGTACGAACGACACCCCGACCTGGGCTGCGAGGCCGTCGTGTTCATCGACGACGAGTCGCTGGCGTGTTTCCAGATCCAGCGGGACCTCACCGGCGGCCCGCGCGCCGACGAACACTGCGTCACCACCGGGGCGAGTGCGCCCGTCTACGGCGGGATCGTCGAGTGGCGGCGCGTCGACGACCGTTTCGAGTTCTCGCTCACACGACGGGCCGGTCATCTGTTCGGCGACGAGGTGCTGTCCTTCGAGATCAGCCCGGTGGACGAGGTCAGCGTCGACGACATCGCCGCGCATGTCGATCGATTGCTGCGCTGACCCGGGGGCTACCCTGGACGGCGTGACGCAACCATTCGATCCCAGCGCATTGTTCGGCGGCGGCCAGGGCGGCGAGAACCCGATGGCGGGTCTGCTGGCCCAGGCGCAGCAGATGCAGGAGAAGCTCCTGTCTGCACAGAACGAGATCGCCGCGGCGGAGATCGTCGGGAGCGCGGGCAACGGCCTGGTCACCGTGACCGGCAACGGCACCGGCGAGGTGACCGCGGTGTCCATCGATCCCAAGGTCGTCGACCCCGAAGATGTCGAGACCCTGCAGGATCTGCTGCTCGGCGCGCTCGCCGATCTGTCGCAGAAGCGTGAGCAGCTCACGAGCGAGAAGATGGGTCCGCTGGCCGGAGGCCTCGGCGGCGGCATCCCCGGGCTCGGCGGCTGATCGCGCCCGCCGCGCGATCCTTCCCACCACACCAGAGAACCCGGGCACGCGATGTATGAAGGACCGATCCAGGATCTGATCGATGAACTGGCCAAACAGCCGGGGCTCGGTCCGAAGGGTGCGCAGCGAATCGCATTCCACCTGCTCGCCGGGGAGAAGTCCGACATCGACCGGCTGGTCGCGGCGCTCGGACGCGTCCGCGACGACGTCGTGTTCTGCGCCGAATGCGGCAACGTGTCGGCGAATCGGCTGTGCCGCATCTGCTCCGACTCACGACGCGACGCCACCAAGATCTGCGTCGTCGAAGAACCCAAGGACGTGCACGCGATCGAGCGGACCAAGGAGTTCACCGGCCGCTACCACGTGCTCGGCGGGGCACTCGATCCGTTGTCGGGGATCGGACCCGACCAGCTCCGCATCCGTGAGCTGCTGCGTCGGCTCGCCAATCAGGAGGACGGCGTCGACGTCAGCGAGGTGATCGTCGCGACCGACCCCAACACCGAGGGCGAGGCCACCGCCACCTACCTGCAGCGCATGCTCAAAGACTTCCCCGGGCTGTCGGTGACGCGCCTGGCGTCGGGTCTGCCGATGGGCGGCGACCTCGAGTTCGCCGACGAACTGACCCTCGGCCGGGCGCTGTCCGGCCGTCGAATCCTGGCCTGAAGGCCGAACGCAGACGGTTCTCGTGTGCCCGGCTAGGGTCGGGGAGTGATATCGCTGCAGCGGGGGCGTCAACGAGTCCGGGTGATCGCGCTGGTCGTGGCCGCGGTGGCCGCGGTCGGTCTGCTGGACACGGTGCGCGCCGTGCCGCTCGCCGCGGCTGCGGACACCGAACTGGACTGGACGGCATGTCCGGCCGTCCACGGTGTCCCGGCGAACGTCCGTTGCGCTGCGGTCGAGGTCCCGCTGGATCACGCCGAACCGAACGGACCCACGATCGAGCTCCTCGTGAGTCGCATTCCCGCGCGGGAACCGTCGCAGCGGCGCGGTGTCCTGATGGGCAATCCGGGAGGTCCCGGCGGCGATGCGATCGCGATGTTCAGTCAGCTGCGCGTACCGGACGAGGTGCGCGACCAGTGGGATCTCGTTGCGGTGCAGCCCCGGGGCCTGGTGTCGGGCACGCCGCTGAAATGTGCTCCGCTCACCGGATCGGAAGCCGAGATCTACACTGCCGCAGGCAAACTCAACCGCAATCGGTGTGCACGGCGCACGCCCGGCCTAGGGTCGACACTGACCACGGAGAACACCGCGCGTGACATCGAGGTGGTTCGCCGGAAGCTCGGCGAGACCAAGATCAGCTTGTATGGGATCTCCTACGGGACATTGCTCTTCGGGACCTACGCAACGTTGTTCCCTCAGCGTGTCGACCGATTGGTCCTCGATTCCGGCTTCGACCCAGGCCTCGTGTGGAACGCCCTCCTCGACGCGCAGACTCCCGGGTACAAGGCTCGCGTTCACGCCATGATGGCGTGGATCGCGCGCCACGACCATATCTACCGACTGGGGACGACTCCGCTTGCGGTGTACCGGAAGTGGAGCGACCGGGTCAGTGCCGAGGCGGGTGTCCCGCCGTCACTGGTTGCACCGCCGGCACAGGTCGGGGACGTCCCGCCGGGCCTCCGCGCCGTCGCCGACCAGTACATCGCCGGTACCGACCTCACCGCGGATGCGCGTGCACGGTTCGAGAACTTCGCCGCGACACTGCTGACATCCGGTTCGGTGCAGGCGAATTCGGGACTGCTGATTCTCACACAGGCGTTCGCGCCCGATCGGAACTATTGGCCGGTCATCGCGATGATGACGGCCGGTACAGCACGGAAGCTCGCCGAACCCTCACCCGCGGTACTCGAAGCCGCGTCGATCTCACAGGACATGCAGGGTGCCGTCCTGTGCAACGAGAACCAGGCACCGGCTGACCCGTCGTCGAGCCTGGCAGCGTTCATCACCGGCTACGTCACCGCAGATCCGTTCGAGGCGCCCGGCTTGATCTACCGGTCGGGGATGGCCTGTGCGGGAGCTGCTCCGCTCACCCGTCCGATCCCGATCCGGAATCGTGGACTCGCCGTCCGCCCGCTGCAGATCCAGAGTGTCGGAGACCCCCAGACGCCGTATCGTGGCAGCCTCGTCATGCGCCGGCAGATGGACAGCCACCTGATCACCGTGGGCGGCGGCGACCATGGGCAGTTGGGCCGCGCGAACCGGCCGCTCGATGCCGCGATCGCCGAATACCTGCGGACCGGTCGGACAGGCGTGACCCGGGTCCCGGAGGCGCCGATCACCGCGCCGTTGACGAAACTTCCGTCGGGCCTGTTCACGGGTGTGGGGGTGCGGTGACGGCGTCCGACATCGTCGCCCCGGAGATCGGTGCGCGGGTCGCCGAACTCGCCGCCCAGCTCGACTCGGGGATCGTCGCGATCGACGGCCCGTCCGGGGCCGGGAAGTCCACGGTCGCGGATCTGCTGGTGGCGCAGCTACGAGAACGGGGCGCCGGGGTGACGCTGGTGCGCACCGACGATTTCGCCTCGTGGGACGACCCGGTCGCCTGGTGGCCCGAGCTGGAACTGGATGTGCTGCACTCCTTCGTCCGGCGACGGGACTACCGCTACCGTCCTCGGGTGTGGCGCGACGGCGTCGCGACGCCCGGACCGCAGGTGTGGATCGAGTGGCAGCCGCTGCTGATCATCGAGGGGGTGTCATCGGCGCGGCGCCGGATCGCCGACCGGCTGGCCCACGCCCTGTGGCTCGACGGCGGAACCGAGGCGGAACGCCTGGAGCGGGCCGTCGCGCGGGACGGCGAGGAGTCGCGGGTGCACCTGCAGCAATGGCAGGAGTTCGAGCGCGGCTGGTTCGCCGTCGACCGCACCCGCGAACGCTGCGTCGTGCTGGATTAGTTGCCCGTCCACGGCTCGCGGTTACTGTCGGATATGGGCACCCGACGGCAGTTTCGTGATCTCGCGGAGCTCGACGCGCAGCTGATCGACTGTCGTGCATGCCCGCGGCTTGTCGAATGGCGCGAACAGGTGGCACGGGAGAAGCGCCGGGCGTTCGCCGACCAGGAGTACTGGGGGCGGCCGGTCCCGGGCATCGGACCGGCGGATGCGCGGTTACTGATCGTGGGTCTGGCGCCGGCCGCCCACGGCGGCAACCGCACCGGCCGGATGTTCACCGGCGACCAGTCCGGTGACTTCCTGTTCTCCGCCATGTACCTCGCCGGCCTGGTGAGTCAACCGCATTCGGTGTCGATGGACGACGGGCTCGAACTTTTCGACACCAGGATCACCGCGCCCGTGCACTGCGCCCCGCCACAGAACAAGCCGACCGTCGAAGAGCGGGACCGATGCTCGCACTGGCTACATGGCGAGCTCGAATTGCTCGCTCCGACAACGCGTTCGGTGATCACGCTGGGCGCCTTCGGCTGGCAGTCGACGCTGCGCACGTTCGGTGCGCTCGGTTGGACGGTGCCGCGGCCTGCGCCGAAGTTCGGGCACGGGGCGTCGACGATTCTGACCCGCGACGGCGCGACCCTCGAGGTGTTCGGGTGCTACCACGTGAGTCAGCACAACACCTTCACCGGCAGGCTGACCGTCGAGATGCTCGTGGACGTGCTGAAGGCGGCGGCGAGGTCAGCGGGGATTGACCTGGGGGAGTGAGCTGTACGAGTGGTTTCGACACGGCTCCTCGCTGCG
>NZ_JSYC01000049.1:0-1826 GCF_054823965.1 Gordonia sp. GN26
TACGCGGCATGCTGTGGACGCAGTCGACCACGCCGTTCGGTGTCGGTGAGCGGCGCGACAGAACCCTCGATCGGAGCCGACGCGTCGACCGCGATGACCCTGACCTTGTCGCCGAGCCCGGAGATCGGCTCGGGGACGGGCAGTCCGGCATGTACCAGTGCGACGGTCGCACCTGACGTCTCGACCATGTACTCGGCTCGGTCGACCGGTGCGGCGGTGTCGACGGGAACGTACTGTCCGCCGGCGGTGACGATCGCATGAATCGCGACCAGCAGCTCCACCGACCGTGGGATGCACACGGCCACAGCGACATCCGGGCCGACACCGGCAGCGATCAGCTGCCGGGCCAAGGTGTTCACCCGTGCGCCCAGTTCGCTGTAGGTGACACTCCGGTCCCGGAACACGAGCGCTTCGCGACCGGGGTACGCGGCGACACTGGCGGCGAGCGCGGACGCCAGGTCCTCGGTCGGCAACGGCCTGGTGAGGCCCTGCTGCCCTGCGGTGATCACCGCTGCCTCGTCGGCCCCGAGGATCGAGACGTCTCCGACCGGCACGTGCACGTCGTCGGTGAGCTCATCGAGCAGCGTGACGAAGCGGGTGGCCAGGGTGTGCACCGTCGACTCGTCGAACAGATCGACGGCGAATACGACCGCGCCCTGCCAGTCACCGGTGGGCGCCGAATTGACCATGAACGTCAGATCCACCTGCGCCGGCCGGCTGTCGATCTCGACACCGGAGAACACCAGGTCACCCACCGGAAAACCGGTCGACCGCGCGGCTCCACCCGGGTCGAGGGTGAGCATCACCTGGGCCAGCGGCGCGAAAGCCTCGCTGCGCACCGGGTTCACCGCGTCCACCACGGTCTCGAACGGGACGTCGGCGTTCTCGAAGGCCCCCAGCGCGGTGGTGCGGGTCCGGGAGACGACATCGACGAAGGACTCACCGAGGTCGATCTTCGACCGCAGGACCAGCGTGTTGACGAACATGCCGATCAGCGGGTCGAGTTCGGGCCGGCCGCGGCCGGCAACCGGGGTGGCGATGGCGACGTCATCGGTCGCCGACATCCGCGCGAGCAGCGTTGCCAGCGCGGCGTCGAGCACCATGAACGGCGTCGCACCGGTGCGGGTGGCGACGTCGCCGATGCGGCGGGCCAGATTCTCCGGGATGGTGAACGCAGTGGCCCCGCCCCGGCCGGAGGCGACTCTGGGCCGCGGCCGGTCGTAGGGCAGTTCGAGCACGTCGGGCATCCCGGCGAGTGCCTCGCGCCAGTATCCGAGTTGCTTGCCGATGACCGACCCGGCATCGTCGGGTGAACCGAGGACCTCGTGCTGCCAGATCGCGAAATCCGCGAATTGCACTCCGAGCGGCGCGAATTCAGGCGCGAAGCCCTCGTGTCGAGCACTATACGCGGCCGCCAGATCGGAGATCAGCGGACGCAGGGACTCACCGTCGGCAGCGATGTGATGGATCACGATCGCGAGCACATGCTCGTCGGTACCCACCGGCCACAGCCGGACCCGGATCGGCCAGTCGACGGCGAGGTCGAACTCGGTGGTGACCGCGGCCTGGATGTCTGCCATCGACTCCGCGGTGCCCCAGTCGAAGCGGGCGGCCACCTCCTGAGCGTCGGCGACCTCCTGGTATGGCACACCGTCGACGGCGGGGAACGTGGTCCGAAGCACCTCGTGTCGCATCGCGAGGTCGATGAAGGCGGCTCGGAGTGCGGACACGTCCAGAGGTCCGGACAGTCGCAGTACGTTCGGCAGGTTGTATGTGGCATTGCCAGGTTCGAACCGGTTGATGAACCACATCCGCTGCTGCGCGAA
>NZ_JSYC01000050.1:0-86762 GCF_054823965.1 Gordonia sp. GN26
ATACGCTCGCAAGCTCGCTACTCAGGGAGCGGATACGCTCGCACGCTCGCTACTCAGGGAGCAGAGACACCAAGACCGACGGCCCTGCCCCGCATGATGCGGGACAGGGCCGTCGGTAGGTTCGGCGACTGTCAGTCGTCGTTGCCACCGGCTCCCGGAGCGGTCTTCTGAACCGACATCAGGAACTCGATGTTCGTCTTGGTCTTCTTCAGCTGGCTGATCAGGAGGTCGATCGCCTGCTGCGAGTCGAGACCGGACAGGAGACGACGCAGCTTGTGGACGATCGCGAACTCGTCGGGCGAGAGCAGGAGCTCGTCCTTGCGGGTGCCCGACGGGTTGACGTCGACCGCGGGGAACACGCGACGCTCAGAGATCTTGCGATCGAGCTTGAGCTCGGCGTTGCCGGTGCCCTTGAACTCCTCGAAGATGACCGTGTCACCGGTCGAACCGGTCTCGACCATCGCGGTGGCGATGATGGTCAGCGATCCGCCGTTCTCGATGTTGCGCGCCGCACCGAGGAATCGCTTCGGCGGGTACAGGGCGGTCGAATCGACACCACCGGAGAGGATTCGGCCCGACGCCGGCGACGCGTTGTTGTACGCACGACCCAGACGGGTGATCGAGTCCAGAAGCACCACAACGTCTTTGCCGCTCTCGACGAGACGCTTGGCACGTTCGATGGCGAGCTCGGCGACCGAGGTGTGGTCTGACGGCGGCCGGTCGAAGGTCGAGGCGATGACCTCACCCTTGACCGAGCGCTGCATGTCGGTGACCTCTTCCGGACGCTCGTCGACGAGCACCACCATGAGGTGGCATTCCGGGTTGTTGATCGTGATCGCGTTGGCGATGTCCTGCAGGATCGTCGTCTTACCGGCCTTCGGCGGCGAGACGATCAGTGCACGCTGCCCCTTGCCGATGGGCATGATCAGGTCGATCACGCGGGTGGACAGACGGTCCGGCGTGGTTTCCAGGCGCAGTCGCTGATTCGGGTACAGCGGGGTGAGCTTGTTGAACTCGGGGCGCTTCTTCGCCGCCTCCACGTCACCGCCGTTGACGGTGTCGAGGCGCACGAGCGGGTTGAACTTCTGGCGCTGGTTCTGCTGGTCACCTTCGCGCGGCACCTTGACCGCACCGGTGATCGCGTCGCCGCGTCGAAGTCCGTTCTTGCGCACCATGTTCATCGACACGTAGACGTCGTTGGAACCGGCGAGGTAGCCGGAGGTGCGGACGAAGGCGTAGTTGTCGAGCACGTCGAGGATGCCGGCGACGGGCTGCAACACGTCGTCTTCGGAGACCTGCGGCTCGTTCTGGCTGCCGCCGTCGCGATCGCGCCCACGACGACGCTCGCGGAAACGGCGTCCCCGGCGACGACCGCCGCCTTCGCCGTCGTCGTCCCGGTCGTCACGGTTGTCCCGGTTCTGGCCGCCGCCGCGGTTCTGGCCCCCATCGCGATTCTGGTTGTCGCGGTTCTGGCCGCCCTCGCGGTTCTGGTTGTCGCGGTTCTGGCCCCCATCGCGATTCTGGTTGTCGCGGTTCTGGCCGCCCTCGCGGTTCTGGCCACCCTCGCGGTTCTGGTTGTCGCGGTTCTGGTTCCGGTTGCGGCGATTGCGCTGCTCACCGGCGTCGGCGTCGCCGGCCTTCGGCGAATCCGTCTTGGCGTCGCCCTTCGACTCGCCGCCCTTGGAGGACTGGTCGGCGTTCTGCTCGCCGCCCTCCGGGTTGGCGTTCTTCTTGCCCGAGCGGGACGCCTGACCGGAATCGCCGTCTTCGGCGGACTCGACGATCGAAAGCTGCCCGTCCTCGGACGAGGCCTTGGCGCTCCGGCGCCGGGTCTCGGAGGTCTTGGTGTCGGCCTTGGCCTCGGCGGAGGCACCCTCGGTGGCCTTTGCCTCGGTGTTCTTCACCTCGGCGGTCTTGGCGTCGGCGTTCTTGGCGTCGGGGCTCTTGGCCTCGGCCTTGGCGTCTGCGGTCTTGGCGGCACCGCCGCCCTGGCGCTCCTTGATGGCGGCGATCAGATCGCCCTTGCGCATCCCGGAGGTGCCCTTGATGCCGAGTTCACCGGCAACGGTCCGCAGCTCGCTGAGCACCATGCCGGACAGGCCGGTACGTGCTGCACGAGCGCGTGTCTTGGCCGGTTGCCCCGAGTCAGGGCCGGCCGAACCCGCGGATTCCTGCTCGGCAGGTGCGGTGATCAGGTCCGTATCTGTCACGGAAGTCCTTTCGTTCCTCCCGCAGACGGAAGCTGCGTGAGGTCTACGTTTCCCTGCTGTGTACGCGAGGGAGTCCGTCCGCGTTGGACGGTAGGGGGTGAACGGTCAGAGAGATGTTCGGTCCCGCTACGAGCGTGCTCGGGAGCCACCCGTGCTTCGGCACCGTCGACAGAGACCCACGACCCCGGCCGGATACGATCGGTGGCCCCGATCGGTGATGGATGAGAAGCACGGCGGGACAAGCCCGCGCGGCTAGACCAGAATATGTTAACCCCGTTCGCATGATAGGGGCAACACGCCGAAAGTGCCAAATGGAGACATCGATCGGAGGCTGTGATCCTCGGCTGGACACCGCTGAACACCTCGTTCCCAACGTGCGTTGCACGTCGGGTATTCCCGGGGCGCCCCGTGACGAAACGCCTCGACCGCGAGGAGTGTCGAACTCAGCCCGCGCTGATGTCCACGCCGCCGGCGATGGCCACCGAATGCGTGGTGAAACCGAGTCCCTGCGCGAGCACCCGGATGTCGGCCGGGATCGGCGCGGTACCCAGCACGAGCACCGTGGGTCCGGCGCCGGAGACCGTCGCGGCATGTCCGCGCGCACGCAGTTCGGCGACGAGTTCGCTGGTCGGCACCATCGCCGACGCACGATAGGGCTGGTGCAACCGGTCCGCCGAGGCGGCCATGAGATTGCGCGGGTCGGAGGTCAGCGCCACGACGGCGAGCGCAGCCCGGCTCAGGTTGAAGACCGCATCGGCGCGCGGCACCTCGTCCGGCAGGAGCCCACGGGTGAACGACGTCGACGACTCGGTGTCGGGGACGAAGACGGTCGCGCACACGTCGGGGTGAACCGACAGCCGGTGGGCGTGATACGAGTTCACGTCGTCGGTGGTCTCCGTCCAGGTGACGACGACCGAACCGAGGACACTCGCGGCGGCGTTGTCGGGGTGTCCCTCGAACTCACTGGACAACTGGACCAGTTCGTCGGTGGACAGCCCCGCGCCGAACCCCGCGGCCGAGATCAGACCGGAGGCGGCGGCGAGGCCGGAGACCGCGGCCGCGGCCGAGGAACCGAGGCCCCGCGAATGCGGGATCTGGTTGACGCAGCGCAACTTCAGGCCGGGCGCGGACACGCCGGCGTGGGTGAGACCGCGATTGAGGGCACGCACGACGAGGTGGGACCCGTCGCGCGGGACGTCGGCCGACCCCTCCCCCTCGATGTCCAGCACGATGCCGTCGGCGACGGTTTCGACGATCACCTCGTCGTAGATGCCCAAAGCGATGCCCAGACAGTCGAATCCCGGTCCGAGGTTCGCGCTCGACGCCGGCACCCGGACGCGCGCCGAGACACCCACGGGTAGCTGACGTGTCGCCACCCCGGGTTCGGTCATCTCGCCGTTCTGCGTCATCTCCTCGACCCCGGCGGACTCAGCCGACACCGAGGGCATTCGCCACCGCCACCGGATCGACCGGGATCGCCTCGACCTCGGGAATGCCTGCCAGCGCGGTGTCGGGGTCCTTGAGACCGTTGCCGGTCACGGTGCAGACCACCGTCGAACCGGCCTCGATCCAACCGTCGGCACGCGCGGCGAGGAGTCCCGCCACGCTCGCGGCGGACGCCGGCTCCACGAAGACGCCTTCCTTGCCCGCGATCAGGCGGTAGGCCTCGAGCAGCTTCTCGTCGGTGGCCGCGCGGAACTGACCGTTCGACTCCTCCTTGGCGGCGACGGCCTGGTTCCAGCTGGCGGGCGAGCCGATACGGATCGCGGTCGCGATGGTCTCGGGCTCCTTGACCGGGGCGCCGTTGACCAGCGGGGCCGCTCCGGCGGCCTGCACACCGAGCATCCGCGGCACCGAGGAGGACACACCGTCGGCGTGGTACTCGGTGTAACCCTTCCAGTAGGCCGTGATGTTGCCGGCGTTGCCGACGGGCAGCGCGTGCACGTCGGGGGCGCGACCGAGGACGTCGACGATCTCGAAGGCAGCCGTCTTCTGGCCCTCGATACGGGCCGGGTTGACCGAGTTCACGAGCTCGATCTCACTGAACTCGGCAGTCGCCTTGCGGGCGAGCTCGAGGCAGTCGTCGAAGTTGCCCTGGACCTGGATGATCTTGGCGCCGTGCATGACCGCCTGGGCGAGCTTGCCCATCGCGATCTTGCCCTGCGGGATGAGCACCGCACAGGTGATCCCGGCGCGGGTGGCGTAGGCGGCCGCCGACGCGGAGGTGTTGCCCGTCGAGGCACACAACACGGCGGTCTTGCCGTTGTTGACCGCGTTGCTCACGGCCATGGTCATGCCACGGTCCTTGAACGAGCCGGTCGGGTTGAGGCCCTCGACCTTGAGGTAGACCTCGCACCCGGTCAGCGACGACAGATGCGGGGCGCTGATCAGGGGGGTGCCACCCTCGAGCAGGGTGACGACCTTCCAGTCGTCGGCGACGGGCAGCCGCGAACGGTATGCCTCGATCAGGCCGGGCCACGCGCGGTGCACGGGCGCAGGAGTCGTCTCAGTCATCGGTACCTTCCAATCGCAACACACTCGACACCTTGATGACGGCGTCCATGTCTTCTAGCGCCGCAACGCAATCCGACTGCGCGCGGTCCGGGGCCCGATGGGTCACCACGATCAGGCGCGCGTCGTCGCCCGCACCTTCCTGGCGCACCGCGGCGATGCTCACCGAACGCTTGGTGAACTCACCGGCGACCTGGGCGAGGACGCCCGGGCGGTCGGCCACGCGCATCGAGATGTAGTAGCGGGTGAACACGTCGTCGATCGGGGCGATCGGCAGCGACGCATAGGTCGACTCCAGCGGACCGCGTCCACCGTGGACACGGTTGCGCGCGGCCATCACCATGTCGCCGAGTACGGCCGACGCGGTGGGCGATCCGCCGGCACCCTGGCCGTAGAACATCAGCCGGCCCGCGTTCTCCGCCTCGACGACCACCGCGTTGAATGCCCCGTTGACGGTGGCGAGCGGGTGGGTCAGGGGGATCAGCGCCGGGTACACGCGCGCCGAGACCCGCTGGGAGCCGTCGACATCGCGGACACGCTCACAGATCGAGAGCAGCTTGATCGTGCAGTCGAACTTCTTCGCCGCGACCAGGTCGGCCGCGGTCACCGAGGAGATGCCCTCGCGGTGGACGTCGGCGGCGGTGACCCGCGAATGGAAGGCGATCGACGCGAGGATCGCGGCCTTGGCCGCCGCGTCGTAACCCTCGACGTCGGCGGTCGGATCGGCCTCGGCGTATCCGAGACGGCCCGCCTCGGCGAGCGTGTCGGCGTAGTCGGCGCCGGTCTCGTCCATCTCCGACAGGATGAAGTTGGTGGTGCCGTTGACGATTCCGGCGACGCGCTCGACGGTGTCGCCGGCGAGCGACTGCATCAGCGGGCGGATGACCGGGATCGCACCGGCGACCGCGGCCTCGAAGTAGAGGTCCACCTTCGCCTCGGCGGCCGCACTCGCGAGTTCACCGGTGTACTCGGCCAGCAACGCCTTGTTGGCGGTGACGACCGACTTGCCGCTCTCGAGCGCGGTGCGGATCAGCGCACGGGCCGGGTCGATGCCGCCCATGAGCTCGACGACGATGTCGACGTCGTCGCGTGCGATCAGCGACGCGGGATCGTCGGTCAGCAGTTCCTGGCCGATCTTGCGCGGCCGGCTGAGATCTCGCACGGCGACGCCCCGGATCTCCACCGGTGCGCCCACACGCGCTCGCAGGTCGGCGGCGTTGTCGGTGATGATGCGCACCACCTCGGCACCGACGTTGCCCATCCCGAGTACCGCCACCCCGATGGGTCGCACGGCATTCACCTCGCTTGTGTCGCTTGCGTTCTGAACAGATCCGGTCACGAGCCCACCTCCAGGCTGAGGAAGTCGTCGATGGTCTCGCGCCGCAGCATCAGGCGTGCTGTCCCATCGGCCACGGCCACGACCGGCGGCCGCATGGTCATGTTGTACCGGCTCGACATCGAGTAGCAGTAGGCGCCGGTGGCGGCGACCGCGATCAGGTCGCCGGGACCCAGATCCTCGGGCAGCCAACAGTCCTTGATGACGATGTCGCCGCTCTCGCAGTGCTTCCCGACGACGCGGCAGACGACCGCACGTGCGTCGGACACCCGCGAGACCAACCGGACGTCGTATTCGGCCTGGTACAGGACCGTGCGGATGTTGTCGCTCATCCCGCCGTCGACGGAGATGTAGCGGCGGGTGGCACCGCCGCCGAGCGCCACGTCCTTGACGGTGCCCACACGATAGAGCGTGACCGTGCCGGGACCGGCGATCGCGCGGCCGGGCTCGACGGCGATGATCGGCATCGGCAGACCGACGGCTTCGGATTCGCGGCGGACGATGTCGGCGAGGGTTTCGGCGACCTTGTCCACCGGCAGCGGGCGCTCTTCTTCGAGGTACGAGATACCCAGTCCGCCACCGAGATCCACGATCGACATCTGCGAGGTCTTCTCGACGCCGAACTCGTCGACGACATCGTGGAGCAGGCCGAGGACGCGGTGGGCGGCGAGCTCGAAGCCGTCCATGTCGAAGATCTGCGAGCCGATGTGGCTGTGCAGACCGACGAGGCGGAGGTTGTCGGTCGCGAAGACCCGGCGGATCGCGTCCATCGCGACGCCGCCGGCGAGGGCGAAGCCGAACTTCTGGTCCTCATGGGCGGTCGAGATGAACTCGTGGGTGTGGGCCTCCACGCCGACCGTGACGCGGACGAGTACGTCGGTGACGACTCCCCGCTCACCCGAGATCGCGTCGAGCCGGTCGATCTCGATCATCGAGTCGAGGACCACGTGCCCGATGCCGGCGTCAACCGCCGCGGCCAGCTCCTCGGGGCTCTTGTTGTTGCCGTGCAACGCGATTCGCTCGGCCGGGAAACCGGCGCGCAGCGCGATGGCGAGCTCGCCGCCGCTGCACACGTCGAGGGAGAGACCCTCGTCGTTCACCCAGCGCGCGACCTCGGTGCACAGGAAGGCCTTCGACGCGTAGTGAACCCGGCCGTAGGGGCCGAAGGCCGCCATCATGTCGCGGCACCGGGACCGGAAGTCGGCCTCGTCGACGATGAACGCCGGGGTGCCGAACTCGGCGGCCAGCTCGCTCACCGGCACACCGGCGATACGCAGCTCACCCGACTCGTCGCGGGCGGCGTTGCGCGGCCACACCTGGGGCGGGAGGGCGGCGAGCACGGCCGGATCGTTCGGGCGCTGCGCGAGGTGCGGTGCGGCCAGAAGTTCGGCGTGCCGCGGGCCGGCCGGATGCGCGCTCACATCTGCTCCGGAGCGCTGACACCGACCAGTCCGAGACCGTTCGCCAGGACCTGGCGGGTGGCCTCACACAGGGCGAGCCGGGCGCGGTGGATGTCGGCCACCTCTTCGTCGCCCTGGGGCAGGACGCGGCACTTAGCGTAGAAGCGGTGGTAGGTGCCGGCCAGGACCTCGAGGTAGCGGCAGACGCGGTGCGGCTCGCGCAGGGTGGCCGCAGTGGCCACGACTTCGTCGAAATCGCCGATGGTGCGGATCAATTCGCCCTCGGCCGGGTCGTCGAGCAGGTCGAGGTGATCGAGCGAGGACACCACGCCCAGGTCGGCGGCGTTGCGTGCCAGCGCCGACATCCGGGCGTGCGCGTACTGCACGTAGTAGACCGGGTTGTCGTTGGACTGCTTGGTCAGCAGGTCCAGGTCGATGTCGATGTTCACGTCCACCGACGAACGGATCAGCGAGTACCGCGCGCCGTCGACGCCCACGGCGTCGACGAGGTCGTCGAGGGTGATGACCGTTCCCGCACGCTTCGACATGCGCACCGGCTTGCCGTCCTTGACCAGGTTCACCATCTGGCCGATGAGGACCTCGACGGTGGCCGGGTCGTCGCCGAGCGCGGCCGCGGCGGCCTTGAGGCGGCTGATGTAGCCGTGGTGGTCGGCACCGAGCATGTAGATGCACAGGTTGAAGCCGCGATTGCGCTTGTCGCGGTAGTAGGCGATGTCGCCGGCGATGTAGGCGGCGTTGCCGTCGCTCTTGATGACGACGCGGTCCTTGTCGTCACCGAAGTCGGTGGACTTCAGCCACCACGCACCGTCGTTCTCGTACAGGTTGCCGTTGCCCTTGAGCTGCTCGATGCACTCGTCGACGAGGCCCGTCGCGAACATCTTGTCCTCGTGGGTGTAGACGTCGAAGTCGGTGCCGAAATCGTGCAGGCTCTTCTTGATGTGGTCGAACATCAGGTCCACGCCGACGGCGCGGAAGGTCTCGACCCGGTCGGCCTCGGGCTGCGACAGCACGTCGGGCACCTTCGCGACGACCTGGGCGGCGATGTCGCCGATGTAGTCGCCGGCGTAGCCGTCCTCCGGGGTCGGGTTGCCCAGCGCCGCGGCCTCCAGCGACCGCGCGAAGCGGTCGATCTGGGCGCCGTGGTCGTTGAAGTAGTACTCGCGCGTCACGTCCGCGCCGCGAGCGGCCAGGACACGCCCCAGGGCGTCACCGACGGCTGCCCAGCGGGTGCCGCCGAGGTGGATGGGTCCGGTCGGGTTGGCCGAGACGAACTCGAGGTTGATGATCGAGCCGGCCAGCTCTTTGCCGCGGCCGTAGCTGTCCCCCTGCTCCAGCACCGTCGCCACGACGGTGTTCTGGGCGGCCGCGCCGAGCCAGATGTTGACGAACCCGGGACCGGCGATCTCCGACTTCGCGATGCCCTCGGCGCCGGCGAAGGCCTCGGCGAGCCAGCCGGCGAGCTCACGGGGCGCCACACCGAGTCGCTTGCCGAGCTGCAGGGCGACATTGGTGGAGTAATCGCCGTGGTCAGCGTGACGGGGGCGCTCGACGACGATGGAGTCGGGCACCAGGTTCTCGTCCAGTCCGCGGTCGCGGACCACGGTCAGGGTCACGGCGCGCAGCAGCGCGGCCAGGTCGGCGGGAGTCACGGGACACCATCCTATTGGCCGAGGGCTACTCATCGATAATCGCACCCTCCCAGAGCGGGTGCAGCCCACCAGTAGACTCGTGTGCGCCGAGCGCGCGTCGGGGGGTACGACCGCCCGTGCGCACGGCGACCCCCGTCGTACGAGGAAAGAAGTCAATGGCGCGCAAACCAGGGGCCAACGTCCCCAAGGCTCGTAAGAAGTCCGGGTCCGTACCCACTGCGACCGGCCGGCAGGTCGACTGGATGCTGATCGGCGCCGTCGTCGTGGTCATCGGCCTCGTGGCCGGACTCGCGATCTATCTGCTCCCCAAGCTCAACGAGAAGCGCGCCAACGAAAAGGACGACGTGGCAGTCCAGTCCGCCGAGGGGTTCGTCCCGTCGCCGCAGACCCCGGACCCGTCGCAGGGCATCGACGGCGTGACGAAGATCTACTACGAGGCCGGCAAGCACGTGAACGCGTCGCAGCGCGTCGCCTACGACCAGTCGCCGCCGTTCGGCGGGCCGCACGACGAGATCTGGGCGACCTGTACCGGCGTCGTCTACCCGAACCCGCTGCGGTCGGAGAACGCCGTGCACGCCCTCGAACACGGCGCCGTCTGGATCACCTACAACCCCGACACCGTCTCGCCGGAGGATCTCGACTACCTCAAGCGGCTCGTGCGTGGCGAGCAGTACCTGTTCCTGTCGCCCTACCCCGGCCTGGACAAGCCCATCTCGCTGCAGAGCTGGGGCCACCAGCTGAAGCTCGACTCGGCGAACGACCCGCGGATCGACCAGTTCATCACCTCCCTGCGCCGCAACATGATGCCCGGCGTCTACCAGGAGAACCCGCAGACCGCGGCCTACCCGGAGACCCAGGCCACCTGTACCGCCATCCCGGGCTTCGACCCGTCGAATCCCCCGCCGGCCGACGAGGGCGAGCCCGGCCCCGACGCCGTGCCCATGGACGGCGGCGGCAACAACCCGATGCCCGCGGGCTGATCGGGCGGGGACGAACATGAGCGAGACACCCGAGGGCACGACGACCCCCGAGGGCACCGAGACCGCCCCGACGCGTCGGAGCCCTGCCCTTCTCGCGCTCGCCGCGGTGGCGGTGCTCCTCGTCGGCGTCGGCCTCGGCCTGCTGATCCAAGCGAGCCTCACCGACGACTCCTCCGGCGAGGACTCCCCCGGCGCGAACTCGGCCGCGGTCGGTTTCGCGCAGGACATGACGCGTCATCACGAGCAGGGCGTCGAGATGGCCGCGATCGAACTCGAACACGGCACCGATCCCGAGGTGCGCAGCATGGCCTTCGACATCCTCACCGCACAGAGCAACGAGATCGGCCAGATGCAGTCGTGGCTGACCCGCTGGGGCCGGCCCGTCACCAATCCCGGCGAGACGATGGGCTGGATGGGCCACGGATCGTCGACGGAGGCCTCCGGTGACGATCACGGTGACCACGGGGACATGGACAACGGCGACATGGACCACGGCGACATGGGCCACGGGGATCACGGGGCCACTCCGGCCGCCGACGCCGAGCAGCCGGCCATGCCGGGCATGGCGACGTCGGCCGAGATGGAACGGTTCCGCGCGATGCGCGGACCGGAGGTCGACACGACCTTCCTGCAGCTCATGCTGCGCCACCACGAGGGCGGGCTCCACATGATGGAGTACGCCGCGAACCCCGACAACGTCTCGCAGCCCTACGTCCGCGACCTCGCATCGGCGATGGAACGCACGCAGGACAAGGAGATCGGGATCATCAAGGCGATGCTGGCCGAGCGCAATGCCCAGCCGCTGCCGATGAACTGACGATCGCCACCATCGCCACCTCCGTTCGGGACGCCGCCACCAGGCCGCGATTTCCGTAGCGGAGGTGGCGATTTCGTCGGCGGGTTAGTCTGGCCACGTCGACGAGAGGATCGGGTTGGTCATGGCGGTTCGGGGCGCGGGTCCGACCGGTGATGCCGGTTCGAGGCTGCGGATCACCGTGCTCGGCTCGCTCTCCTGCGAACTCGACTCCGAGGCACTCGACCTGGGCCCGCGTCGGCAGCGGGCGGTCCTGGCGCGGTTGGTCGCGGGACGCGGTCGAGTGGTGTCCACCGACCGATTGATCGACGACCTGTGGAACGGCGAGCCGCCGCCCAAGGCCCTGGCCGGACTCCAGGTACAGGTGTCCAATCTGCGGCGCGTCATCGAACCGTCTCGTCCGCCCCGAGCACCCGCCACCGTCCTCGTCAGCGAGCAACCCGGGTACGCGCTGCGGTTGCCCGACGCCGCTGTGGATGCGTGGGAGTTCGAAGCCGCCGTCACCGGGGCCGACTCCGACTCCCCCGCACGACGACTCGACGAGCTGGATGCCGCATTGTGGCTGTGGCGCGGCGATCCCTACGGCGGCTTTGCGGGTGACAGCTGGGCCCAACCCGAAGTCACCCGACTCCACGATCTTCGCCGATCGGCGATCGAACAGTGGGCGGCACTGGCCGTCGACCAGGGGCGGGCGACCCAGGTGGCCCAGGTCCTGGCCGCGGAGTGCGACGACCAACCCGCCCGGGAGGAGTTCTTCCGCCTGTTCGCACTCGCCCTGTACCGACTGGGCCGGCAGGCAGACGCCCTCGCCGCGCTCCGACGGTTGCGGTCATATCTCGCAGACGAACTCGGAGTGGACCCGGCACCCGCGATCCAGCAACTCGAACGCGACATCCTGCAACAGTCGTCCTCGCTGGACACTCCCGCGGTGCCGCCGACGCCGGCTCCAGCGGTGAGCTCGCCCGGTCCGTCGACGAAAGCCGCGGCAGAGCGCCGCGAACCGGCCGGGCGCGAGGACGAGCTGGTCGTGCTGAGCGGTCACGCCGAGACCGCGGCCGCCGACGGATTGCGCGTGGTGTGGGTCAGCGCCGAGGCCGGTGGCGGCAAGAGCACTCTCGCACAGACGTTGGTGGGGCGGCTGGAATCCGGCGGCTGGATCGGGGCCACCGGCCACTGCCCGGAGGTCGACGGTGCGCCGACGGCGTGGGCGTGGCGGGAGATGCTGCAACAGCTGACAGTTCAGCGTGACTCGACCACTTCGGAGGGCCTGGACTCCACGTTCGACATCGCGCGCCGGATGGTCGACGCCTGCGCTGCCCGCTCCACCGCGCCGGGAACGATACTGGTGCTCGACGACGCGCATCGGGCCGACGGCGCCACGTTGCAGGTGCTTCGGCAGCTCGTGACGTGGATGGCGCGGTCACCGATCCTGGTCATGGTCACCTACCGTGCCTCCGAGGCCGGGGTCGACCTGCTCGCGACGACGGCGTCCCTCGCCGGGGTCACCGCAGACCACATCGACCTCAAAGGCTTGTCGGACAACGGCATACGAGAGCTCGCCCGATCGGTCGGACTGGGCGACGTGGATACGGCCCTCCTTGATCTGCTGCGGTCCAGAACCGACGGCAACCCACTGTTCACCCGCGAACTCGCGAAACTGATCGCCTCCCGTGGGCCGTCCGAAGCCGTCGACGCCATTCCCGATGGCGTCAGAAATGTGCTGCTGCAACGTATTCAGCGCCTGCCCGCGGAAGTGGCCACGGTGTTGCGTCTCGTCGCCCTCTTCGGGCGCACCGCACCGATCGACGGCGTGCTCGCACTGTGGACCCGGTCGGACGGCGGTGCCGCGGCCGAGGAAGAGGTTCTCGACGCCGTCGACACCGCTGTTGCGGCCGGCCTGCTGACCGCCGACATCGACAGTGTCCACTTCAATCACGTACTGGTCCGCGACACCGTCTACGACAGCGTGCCCGCGCTGCGCAAACGCCGGTCGCACTGGCAGATCGTGAAGTTCCTCGAACGGGTCCCGGGCGTCGACCCGGACGAGCTGGCCCACCACGCTGCGCTGGGCGCCGCCACCGACACCCTCGACCACGCCATCGAGCTGGTGACGCGCGCGGCCCGGGCCCGCTTCCGAACCGAGTTCAAGGCCGATTCGGCGGAGTCGTGGCGGTCGGTCGTACTCCTCCACGAAACGGCCGGGCATGCGGGCGCCGATGCCGAGGCGGCCGACCGTAGGGCTCTCGTCGATGCGTTGACCCATCTGGTGACGGCCCTGGCCTTCCGGGGCGACGACACCATCGAGGCCCGAGGACGCCGACGCCAGGCCCTCGAGTTGGCGCGCGGCCTGGGCGACGACGATCTGGTGATGTCGGCGCTGACCTGCTGGCGGGCGCCGGTCATCTGGACCATCCGTCGCCAGCGGGTCGCCGACACCGAGCTGATCGCGGCGATGACGGACGCACTCCCCCGGGCCACCGATGTGCAGCGGGTGTACCTGCTGGTGTCCGCGGTCTTCGAGCTCGAGGGCATCGACGACCGGCGCGCGATCGAACTGGCCGAGCAGGCGGTGAAGACGGCGAATCAGCACGACGACCCCGAAGCGCTGTGCGCCGCGTGGAATGCACGGGTGTACACCGCGCTGGGTCCCGACGCCTCCGCCGGTCTGCCCGACTTCACCGACGAGTTCGCACGGGTCGCCCGCGAGTCGGGCATTCTCGCGTATCAGGCTGCCGCGCACTTCTTCTCGTTCCTGGCACGGGCCGCGCAGACCGACCTGCCCGGCGCTGCGTCGGAGGTACAGCAAGGGCTTCGGTCCGCCTCGGCCGGCCGGGCCGGCGAGCTCGTCGTCGTGCTCTCCGCCTTCTCGGCCGTGCTCGAGGCCCTCGGCGGTGACATCGACCGGGCCGAAGGCGAGTACCGCGACCTCACCGCTCGACTCGAAGCGGCCGGAGCAGTCAACGCCGCCGAGATCGGCCTGGTCGGCGAGATGGTCATCGGGTGGTTCCGCGGTTCGCTGGCCCACCTCGTCGAGCCGCTCGGGGTGGTCGTCGGCGTCGCACCGCAGATGGTCTCGTGGCCGTACGTGATCGCGTTGCTCGATGCGGGACGCCCGGACGAGGCGCGCCGCGTCGCCGAGACCGCCCCGCCGGTCAGCCGTGACTTCTACTGGACCGCGATGTCGGTGTTCCACGCGCGGGCCCTGGTCCGATTGCGGATGGTCGAGGCGGCTGCCGGACTCTACGACGAACTACGACGCTGGTCGGGGACGGTCGCCGGGTTGAACTCGGGATCCGTGGTGTTCGGGCCGATGGATGTCGTGCTCGCCGAGCTCGCCGATCTGCTGGGCGACCACAGTGCTGCGGCCGACCACCGTCGAACCGAGGCGAAAGTCCGGGCCGTGGTCGAGTCGGGCCTCACCGCGCTGGGCCGGCGATGATCGCCTCCCGCCTGTCGTAGCTGCGGATCAGCAGGCCGAGCACGGCACGGATGATCGGTCCGGCTTCTTTTCTCATCTTGGCGAGCTCGCGTTCGTCGGCGTGCCGGAACATGCGGGGCGCCTCGAAACTCATCTTTCCGCCGGTGCGCGCCGCCTTCTCCACCCGATCCCAGTCGGTCACGCTCACGTAGCGGTCGACGATCGGGAACACCACCTTCTCCTCGTCCGCGATGTGCTCGGCGAGCAGCTCGTGGGTCTGCCGGAGGGTCTCGGCCAGATCCCCGGCCGCCCGGGTGTCGTCGCCGGATCGCGCATGGGCGAACCCGCCGACATGGGTGCCCAGGACGGCCAGCAACGCTTCGAGTTCGGTGTGATCGTCCTGCAGCTCGCGCACGTCGACGGCGGCACCGGCCGAGGCGGTGAGGATCGGCCACACGATGTCGTCCTCGATGGTGTGGTGATGGTGGATCGAGGCACACAGCTGGGTGAGATAGTCGCCGATGGCTCGCCGGCGGCGGTCGTCGCACGGTTCACCGGCACCGATGCGGCCCAGGATCTCGGCGAAGCGACGCGTGTCGTCGAGCATGGCGCGGTGGGCGATCTTCATGCCGGTGAGGTCCGGTGTCGCGTTGGCGGTGGACTGACTGGAAGAACGGCTGGTCACGGGTCTCTCCTGACGGCTGGTGTCTGTTGACTGCCGTCACTGTGCGCTCGGCTGCTTACCCGGGACTTGTAGTCGCCTTGCGACGCCGCACAAACCCACCACAAATGCGTAAACCCACCGCCGTGGAGGCAGTGGGTTTACGCAAGAGTGGTGGGTTTGTGCAGTTGTGGTGCCCCCGGCAGGATTCGAACCTGCGACCTTCTGCTCCGGAGGCAGACGCTCTATCCCCTGAGCTACGGGGGCTCATCGGGCGAACCCAGACTAGCGCACGCTCACCGGCACATCACAATCGGGCTGCTCACGACACGCCGAGCGGGCTCTGCACCCGCAGCGTCGAGCCGTGTTCGCCGCGGAGGACGTGCAGCTGAGCCGGAATCCGGGCCCGCAACTCGTCGACGTGGCTGACGACACCGACGACGCGACCGCCGGAGCGGAGGTCGTCGAGGACACCCATCACGAGATCGAGGGCTTCGGGGTCGAGGGTGCCGAAACCCTCGTCGATGAAGATCGTGTCGAGGACCCGACCGCCCGATTCGGCCGAGACGACATCGGCCAGACCCAGCGCGAGGGCCAGCGAGGCGAAGAAGGTCTCCCCGCCCGACAGCGTCGTGGTGGCGCGCAGCACGCCGGTGTACTCGTCGCGGACCTCGATGCCCAGGCCGCCGCGCCGACCGCGTACGCCGGCGGCGTCGGAGTGGACGAATTCGTAACGCCCCGACGACATCTGGCGAAGGCGTCCGGATGCGGCGACGAGCACCTCGTCGAGCCGGGCGGCGAGCACATACGACCGCAGCGACATGCGTCGCGAGTTCTGTCCGCGCCCGCTCACCAGTTCGGCGAGTCCCTGCAGCTCTTCGTGTCGGGCCTTCAGCGGTGCGAGTGCGTCGAGAGCCGCCCAGAAGCCGGAGACGTACTCCTCGAGGTCGGTACGGCGTTGCGCGGCCACCGCATTCACGCGGGCGGCATCGTCGCGTCGGGCGCGTGCGGCCACCAGATCCGCCGTCAGACCCGCGACGTCGACCTCGGGCGCCTCCAACGCCGCGCACACTTCGGGGTCGGCGAGGGTCTCCTCGGCGCCGGCACGGATGGCCGCCGCCTCCTCGAGGAGCTTCTCCCACTGGCGGATCTGTCCCTGCGACGCGGCGGCCGACCGGACCTCGTCAGCGCCGGTGAACCCGGCGTCGGCACAGGCTGTCGCGAGGCGCTCGGCGATCTCCGCCTGCCGTCGGCGGGTCCGGTCGAGCTCACGCCGGGCTTCGCGGAGATCCCGTGTGCGGCGGCAGAGCTCGGCGAGTTCACGGCGCCGCTCCGCGATCCCGATCCGTCCGCCCGTCGCCTCGTGAACCTCGGCGTCGAGGGCGTTCAGATTCTCACGCAGGGCGGTGAGTCGTTCGCTTCGTCCGGCCTGCGCGGTGTCGTGATCGGCCAGAGTCCGACGCCGGTCGGCGATCTCGGCGTCGATGCGGTCGACCGCGTCCTGCAGCGACGGTGTGCCGGCGGCCGCCCGTTCGGCCGCGGCGAGGTCGGCGACCAGGCGGTCGTGATCGGCCTGGGTGGCGGCGCGGTCGGCGCCGGCGATGACGGCGTCGAGATTGGCCCGGCGCTCCTGCAGTGCGGCGACCGCGGACTGGGCGATGGCCTTGATCACGCTCGCACGTTCTTCGGCGGCCGCGGCCTCCTTCTCTTCGGCCTCACCCACCGAGGTGCCGGCGTCGCCGGTCGCCGGCGCGGGATGACCGACCGAGCCGCAGACCACGCACGGTTCCCCGTCGACGAGGGCACCGGCGAGTTCGACGGCCATGCCGGTGAGGCGCCGTTCGCGGAGATCGAGCTGGTGTTCCCGTGCGGCGGAGTGCTTTTCCCGCGCGTCGAGTAGGTCCTGTTCGGCGTCGGCGAGCTGCGCGAGTACCTCGTCGCGATCGGTGAAGGCCTGGAGGACGCGGCGGGCGTGGTCCCGTTCGGCACGCAGCTTGGGTGCCTGGACACGCAGTTCGTCGGCCGCCCGGAGTGCGGCGACCGCCTCGTCGCGGCGAGCAGGTGCCGCCTCGAGCCACGTCCGCATGTCCGTGGCCTGTTGTTCCGTAGCGGCGATCGTCTTCACCAGCCGATCGAGGTCGGCGACGAGCCGGGGTCTCTCGGCGACACGCTTCGCCAGTGGCTCCCAGCGGCCCGATTCCTCGGTCCATCTGTCGACGGCCGCGACGAGAGCGGCATCGTCGCAGTGGGATTCGCACAGGGTCGCGCCCTCGGCGAGTTCGGTGAGGGCCGCCCGCGCACGATCGGCGGCGTCGGATGCCGCGGTCACGTCGGCGTCCACGCGCTCGTGATCATCGGCGAGCGGCACGATGGGTGCCGCCCGGAGGGCGAGCCGGCGGAATTGCTCGGCCGCCGTCAGCGTCGCCTCGCCTTCGACGAGCCGGGCGAGCCGTTCGCGAGCCTGCAGTCCGCGGCGACGCTGATCGTCGACGCGCCGGCCGTGTTCGTACGCGGCTTCGGCCTGTTCGACGGCGGCCTGCGCGGCGGTCGATTCCGCCAGCGCGGACTCGGCGGCCTGCCGGGCGGAGTCGAGACACCCCTGGGCCCAGTCGAAATCGGGTTCGGCCGGCGCCTGGGTGCCGCTGATCGCGACGATCTGCCCGGCGATGCGGTCGAGGGTGCCGGTCTGCTCGGCCAGCTTGGATGCGCTCTCGCGGGCGCGATCGCGGAGCCAGTCCTCGAGGTCGCCGAAACGCTCGGTGTCGAAGAGGCGTTCCAGCAGCTCCTCCCGCTCGTCGGAGTGCGCGCGGAGGAACCGGGCGAAGTCGCCCTGCGGCAACAGGACCACCTGGAAGAACTGCTCGGCGCTCATGCCGAGCAGGCGGACGACCGCCTCGCCGATCTCGGGGATACGCGTGAGGTCGGGGCCTGAACCGTCCACCCAGACCAGCGACGCGCACGCGTTGATCTTCCGCTTGCCGTCGCCGCGCTTCTTGGGACGTTCGTGTTCGGGCGAACGCGTGATGCGCAACCGCCGGGAACCGATGGTGGCCTCGAGCTCGACCTCCGGAACCGTCTCGGGCGCAGCGTGATCCGAGTGGAGTCGGCGGTTGGTGTCGCGAGCGCCGGGGACCCGGCCGAACAACGCGAACGCCACCGCGTCGAGCACGGTGGTCTTGCCGGCACCGGTCTGGCCGTGCAGGAGGAACAGGCCGTCGGCGCCCAGCTCGTCGAAGTCGACGGTGACCTCGTCGGCGAACGGACCGAACGCCCGAATCCGGATGTGGTGCAGTCTCATACGGCGTCAGCGCTCACGCGGTCTCGGCGACGAACGCGTCGAGGGCGAACAGCGCGAGCTCTCCGTTGGCACCGGCGTCGGCCTCGGGCTCGCCGACGACGGCGCGCAGTGCGCGTTCGATCAGCACCCGCTCCCCCTTGGTCGGGGTGTCGCGGACGTCCTCGATGAAGGAGTTGATGATCTCGGCGTCGCTGCGGCCGCGGACCCGCGAGCGGTAGTCGACCCCCGAACCGGTGTGCGGGCGGTCCCATTGCACGTGGACCGCGTGCGGGAACCGCTCCCGCAGGCGACGCATCGCGTCGAGCGGGCGAACCGCGTCGGTCAAGGTCACCTCGACGTAGTGGTCTTCGGCGTCGGCGAATTGCCCGGAGGTCAGCAGCTCGTCGAGAGTTCCGCGCAGAGAACTCAATTCGCGGACGACCGGCAGTTCGTGCTTGCGGATCCCGCCGACCCCGTCGGCATCGAGGTCGACGACCCACACCGCCTTGCGATGGGTGCGTTCGCCGAACGAGTACGGGAGCAGCGATCCGCTGTAGCGAACGGTGTCGGTGACACGCTGCGGAGAGTGCAGATGTCCGAGCGCGACGTAGTCGGCTCCGGAAAAGGTCTCGGCGGGCACGGTTTCCACTCCCCCGACGCTGATCGACCGCTCGGACCCGGACGCGGCGGCACCGCTGACGAAGGCGTGGGCGACGACGACCGATCGGGACTGCCGGGTCGCGAGATCGGTACGGATGCGCGTCATGGCGGCGTCGAGGACCGCGGTGTGGCCGCACACCTCCTCGACCCCGAGATGGCGTCGGGCGGTGTCGGGTTCGAGGTACGGGATGCCGTACACCGCGACCTCGCCGTGCTCGTCGGTCAGCACGACGGGCTCGGCGATCGCGTCGATCGAGGTCCGCAGGTACAACCCTCCGGCCGCCGCGAACGCCGACCCTGCGCCGAGGCGGGTGGGCGAGTCGTGGTTGCCCGAGGTGACGATGAGGCGCGCACCGGCAGCGGCGATCTCGGCCAGGCCCTCGTCGTAGACGCGCACCGCGTCGGCCGACGGCACCGACCGGTCGTAGACGTCACCGGCGACGATCACGGCGTCGGCCGACTCGGCGGCGACCAGCTCGGCGAGGTGACTCAGAGCGCGACGCTGGTCGGCGAGCAGGTCGACACCGTGGAACGTCCGGCCCAGGTGCCAGTCGGAGGTGTGCACGATCCGCATGGAGACAAACCATACGGTCGGGGCCCGACAGATCGTGGGACGCGCGCTCAGGCCCCGGTCATCGGCGCATTGTGAGGCGCACTACCCGCCGCGGCATCCGTCGGCCCGCCGGGTGCGGCCGCGGCCGTGGGCATCTGATGCGCCGGTCGCACGAAGAAGAACGTCGCCACCACGCCGACCAGCAACGCGGCCGCGGGCAGGTACAGCGACTGACCCATCGCGGTGGCGAAACCCTCGCGGAGGAACTCCGGCAGCTGGTTCGCGCCACTGGCGTCCTGTGCGGCGCCGGCGTCGATCCCGGGCAGTTCGGCTGCGAGACGGGACTGCAGAAGGGCGCCGATCATCGCCGACCCCAGCACCGAACCGATCACGCGCAGAGTGTTGTACACGCCGGCGCCCGCCCCGGCCTGATGCCACGGCAGGTTTCGGGTGGCGGTGGCCGCCAGGGGTGCCCAGACACCCGCCGACGCGACACCCATCAGGCACAGCGGCAGGATGATCATCCACACCGGGGTGTCCGGTCGGGTGACGACACCCAGCCATCCGACGGCGATCGCGCTCAGGAGGAGGGCGGTGGAGACGATGGCGCGCGGGTGCACACGGTCGACGACGCGCCCCACGATGGGTGCCAGGATTCCGGTCAGCACCGCCATCGGGACCATCACGACCGCCGACTGGGTGGGTGTCATGCCGCCGACGAGCTGCAGGAAGAAGCTCAGCGGGATCATCATGGCCGACATCGCGAAGCCCATCGACGCGATGCCGACGGTCGCCAGTGAGAAGTTCCGGTCGCGGAACAGCCCGAGCGGGAGCAGCGGTTCGGTGCGGATGCGCGACTGCCACCAGACGAAGACGCCGAGGAAGATCACCCCGCCGACGATCAGAACCCACACCCAGGCGGCCCAGTCGAAGCTCTCGCCCTCCTGGATGCCGAACACGAGGGCGGACAGGCCGATCGCCGACAGTGCCACGCCGATCCAGTCGAACTGGTGGTCGTTGGTCTCGACCTGCGGGACCAGGATCGCGGCCAGTGCGAGGCCGGCGATGCCGACGGGCAGGTTGATGAAGAAGATCCACTCCCAGCCGAACGAGTCGGTGAGGACACCGCCGAGCAGCGGTCCCACCAGGGTCGCCACACCGGCGACCGTGCCCCAGATCCCCATCGCCGCACCGCGTTTCTCGGGCGGGAAGATGCGGGTGATCAACGACATCGTCTGCGGGGTGATGAGCGCGGCGCCGACGCCCTGCAGGGCGCGCGCGGCGATGAGCTCGCCGATCGAATCCGACAGTCCGCACCACACGCTGGCGATCGTGAAGACGATCAGGCCGATCTGGTACATCGACTTGGGCCCGTACTTGTCACCGAGTCGCCCGGTGATGAGCAGCGGCACCGCGTACGTCAGCAGGTAGGCGCTGGTGACCCACACGACGCCGTTGACGTCGGTGTTCAGGTCGGCCTGGATGCGCGGCTGCGCGACCGCCACGATCGTCATGTCGACGAGGATCATGAAGAAGCCCACGCACAGCGCCATCAGCGCGGCCCAGGGTCTCGTCGTCACCTCGGAGCCGGTGACCCCGGTGTCAGGGGTGGAACGGGTCATCTCTACTCGACCTTCTGTGCGAGGTGTTCGGCGTCTGCGCCGGGATTCGGTGCCGGGGTGGAGTCCGGCTGGGTCGGCGGGCGATACGGCGACTCCGGATCGTCGAGCCATTCGATGCGGTGGGTGCGGAGCCGCTCGACGAGGTCGTCGAGCCAGGCGATCTGGGCGGTGAGTGTGGCGATCCGACAACCCCCGTCGAGGAAGAACATCTCCGGTTTCCCCCGGGACCGGAACTCCGCGACGGCGGCCTCGACGTCGGCGAGATCGGCCCGCATGGTCGCGACCCGCCGTTCGAGGAGTTCGACGACCCGGTCCCTCGGCAGACCGTGCGCCTCGGACAGGGCGAGGTAGAGCTCCGGGTACTCCTCGGGTCGCGTCTCGAGGATGCGTTCGAGGTTCTCAGTCAGCGCTCCCCGACCCGCCTCGGTGATGGCGTACACGGTCCGTTCGGGTCGGTTGCCCTCCCGCCGAACCTCTTGGACCTCGATCGATCCGTTCTCGGCGAGCCGGTCCACCGCGTGGTACAGCGTGCCGGCGCGGAATTTGGCCAGCCGGTCCTCACGACGTGCGACGGTCGTCTGCACCATCTCGTACGGGTGCATCGGACGTTCGAGGAGAAGACCGAGCACCAGGATCGCCACCGGTCCGAGCGGCGTGGAACACGCCATACGTGCCCCCCTTGGTCCGGCGCCCCGGAGGTCGCTGATCGGCGTCGAATATTCCAGTCGGAATATACGCACGTGTCCGGTCGCTGCCAAGTGTCGCCGGCCATCATTACTGTGGACGGCATGACTCGTGCGCAGGAGGAATCCACCCAGAGCGACCCCACCGGGACGACCGATTCCGGGGAGCAGGGCAGCTATGTGATGTCCGGCCAGGAGTTCGTGCGGGACACCAAGTACATCGAGACCCGCATCACCGCCGACGGGCGGGACGGCTATCCCGTCGAGGCCGGGCGCTATCGTCTCGTCGCCGCGCGCGCCTGCCCGTGGGCCAACCGGACGCTCATCGTCCGCCGGCTCCTCGGACTCGAGGACGCCATCTCACTCGGATTGTGCGGACCCACCCACGACAAGAACTCGTGGACCTTCGACCTCGACCCCGGAGGCCTCGACCCCGTCCTGCAGATCCCGCGCCTCAAGGACGCCTACGAGAAGCGGATCCCGGGTTACCCCAAGGGGATCACCGTGCCGGCGATCGTCGACGTCCCCACCGGCGAGGTCGTGACCAACGACTTCCCCCAGATCACCATCGACTTCTCGTTGGAGTGGACCGCGTTCCACCGCGACGGCGCGCCCGAGCTCTACCCCGAGCGCCTGCGCGACGAGATCGACGAGGTGAGCCACGGGATCTACACCGAGGTCAACAACGGCGTCTACCGGTGCGGGTTCGCCGGCAGCCAGGAGGCCTACGAGGCCGCCTACGACCGCCTGTTCACCAAGCTCGACGAACTGTCCGAGCGGCTGTCGACGCAGCGATACCTGGTCGGCGACACCATCACCGAGGCCGACGTCCGGCTGTTCACGACCCTCGCCCGTTTCGACCCCGTCTACCACGGCCACTTCAAGTGCAATCGCAGCAAGCTGAGCGAGATGCCGGTGCTGTGGGCCTACGCCCGCGACCTGTTCCAGACCCCCGGCTTCGGCGACACCACCGATTTCACCCAGATCAAGCAGCACTACTACATCGTGCACACCGATGTGAACCCCACGCAGATCGTGCCCAAGGGTCCCGACCTGCGGGGATGGCTGACCCCGCATCACCGCGAGGAACTCGGCGGGCGTCCCTTCGGCGACGGCACGCCGCCCGGTCCCCCACGACCCGACGAGGTCGTCCCCGAGGAGAATTGGGTACCCAAATCATGACCGACACCACTCGAAAGCCCCCCGGCAAGGCCGTCGAGGTCACCGGCGGCATCCTCGACCGTGCACAGCGCCTGCAGGGCCCCGCGGTCAAGAAGTACGTCGACTCGCTACGCCGCAAGTACCCCGACGACTCCCCCGCCCAGATCATCGAGCGACTCGAGAAGCGCTACCTGAACGCGGTCACGGGTTCGGGGAGCGCTGTCGGCGCGGCAGCGGCCGTGCCCGGGGTCGGGACGATGACGGCCTTCGGCGCGATGACCGGTGACACCGCCTTCTTCCTCGAGGCCTCGGCGCTGCTCGCCCTGTCGATCGCCGAGGTCCACGGCATCGGCGTCCACGAGACCGACCGACGCAAGTCGCTCGTCCTGGCTGTCGCGCTCGGTGAAGAGGGAGTGCTCGCCCTCGGCCGGGTCGTCGGCACGCGTGGCGGTCCCCTGCGTCGCCTCGGCGGTGCCGCTCTGCCGTCGGGCGCGATCACCAAATTGAACAAGACCCTGATCAACAAGCTCGTGCGCAAGTACGCGATCCGGCGCGCGCCGTTGATCTTCGGCAAGTTGATGCCGGCCGGCATCGGTGCGGTCATCGGTGGCGCGGGTAGCCGCGCGCTCGGCCGCAAGGTGGTGCACAACGCGCGTGAGGCGTTCGGGCCCGCTCCCGCCTTCTGGGTTCTCGACGCCGAGGTGGTGAACGAGACGAGCCCGCTGCCGCCCGGTTCCCGGTGATCCCGGAGTCCACCGCGCCTCCCGCCACCGGGAGCACCCCCACCACGTCACCGGGCTGGATCCGGAAGCTGCTCGACGAGGCGTGGCGTTACCGTCGCATCGTCATCGTGACCCTGACCGTCACGATGATCGCGGTGGGCGTCGACGTCGTGATGCCCCTGCTGGCCAAGGCCGCGATCGACCGGGCCACCGGCGTCATCGACGACGACCTCGCCCTGTCCACCATCATCACCGGCCTTATCGCCCTCGCGTTCGTGCGCTACGCCTGCCACTTCGGACGGCGCGTGTACGCCGGCCGTCTCGCGATCAACGTGCAGAACAACCTGCGCCGGCGCCTGCTCGACACCCTGCTGCATCTCGACGGCCGCAGTCAGCACCAGATCCGGACGGGGCAGATCGTCTCCCGCTCCATCTCCGACATCCAGGTGGTCCAGGGATTGCTGGCCATGGCGCCGCTTTCGATGGGCGCGGCGGTGCAGATGGTCGTCGCGCTCGGTGTCATGGCCTATCTGTCCCCGTTGCTCACCGCGGTTGCGCTCGTGATCGCGCCGCTGATCGCCCTGGAGGTGTTCCGGACCCGCCGGAAGCTCTTCGCGGCGACGTGGTCCGCGCAGCAGTCCGCGGCCGACGTGGCCCAGCACGTCGAGGAGACCGTCACCGGCGTCCGTGTCGTCAAGGGCTTCGGCCAGGAGGACCGCGCCGTCGACGGACTGGTGACGCGCTGCCGCACCCTGTTCGCCCGGCGTCTGCGCGCGGCACGCATCAACGCCCGGTTCGGGCCCACCCTGAGCGCCATCCCCCAACTCGGCATGGTCGGCGTGATCGTCGTCGGCGGCTATCTGACGATGACGGACGCGATCACCGCCGGCACGTTCCTCGCGTTCACCACCTACGTCACCGCGATGACCGGCATCGCCCGCCTGCTCACCAATCTCATCGTCAACGCCCAGCTCGCCCGCGCCGCGGTGGAACGCGTCTACGACGTCATCGATCACCCGCGCGATCCCGGCGAGACCGCCACCGGCACGCTTCCCGACGGCCCACTCGGGGTCGAACTGGAGAACGTCTCCTTCGCCCACCACACCCATGAGGCCGACGATCCGCCCGCCGTGCTGACCGGGATCGACCTGCGTATCGAACCCGGCGAGTGCGTGGCGATCGTCGGGCCACCCGGCTCCGGGAAATCGACCATCGCCGACCTGGTCAGCCGCTTCGAGCGACCCGATGCCGGCACGATCTCCCTGGTCGGCGCCGACGGCCCGCACCCGGTGGACTCGCTGACGCCGACCGCGCTGCACGAAGCCCTCGCCACCGTCTTCGACGAGCCGTTCCTCTTCTCCGACACCATCACCGCGAACATCGCCATGGGCCCGGGCGCCACCGCCGACCCCGCTTCCCTCGCCGACCGGGTACGAGCCGCAGCAGCCGCAGCCGAGGCCACCGAGTTCATCGAGGCACTCCCCGACGGCTACGACACCGTCGTCGGCGAACGCGGCCTGACCCTCTCGGGCGGACAGCGCCAGCGGATCGCACTGGCCCGCGCCCTCTTCGCCGACCCGCGCGTCCTGGTGCTCGACGACGCGACGTCGGCGGTCGACGCCACCACCGAGGCCCGCATCCTCGGCCGCCTGCGCGACCAGAAACGGACCATGCTGGTCCTCGCCCACCGGCGGTCGACGCTCGTGCTCGCCGATCGGGTGGCCGTGCTCGACGAGGGCCGGATCACCGCGATCGGCACGCCCGCCGACCTCGAGGCCTCCTCGGCGCGGTTCCGCGAGCTGATGTCGAACGCCTCCGTGGAGCCGCACAACGACGGAGCCGCACCCAACCCGTCGAGCGTCTCCGACGACCTCATCGAGAGCCTCTGGCCCACAACGCATCTCCCGGAGGAGCAGGCCTACGCCCGGACCGGTGCGCCGGTCGGCGCCGGACCGCGGGCCGGGCAACGGGGTGGAGGCGTCGCGAGCGCACTGGGTTCGATGCCGGCGACCCCCGAACTCCAGGCACGGGTCGACGCCCTGCCACCGGCCGTCGAGGACCCCGCCGTGGATGTCACCGACGCCCGCCGCGAGAACCCGCGCTTCACCCTCCGCGGACTGCTCAGACCGGTCCGCTGGCTGCTCGCCTTCGCACTCGTGGCCATCGCCGTCGACACCCTCGTCGGCCTGGCCTTCCCCAGCATCGCCCGCGCGGTCATCGACGCGGCCGGCGATCACGACCAGCACACCCTGTGGTGGGCGGCGATCGGCGGCGTGGCACTCGTCGGCGTCGGGTGGGTCGCCGCGTCCCTGCTGACGATGACCTCCACCCGAGCCGGTGAACGCGTCCTGTTCGGACTGCGCATCCGCAGCTACGCCCACATCCAGCGCCTCGGCCTGGACTACTACGAGCGCGAGCTGTCGGGCCGGATCATGACGCGCATGACCACCGACATCGACGCGCTGTCGACGTTTCTGCAGACAGGTCTGACGTCGGCGATCGTCGCGCTCCTGACCCTGGTGGGTGTCACGGTCGCATTGCTGGTCACCGGGCCGTTGCTCGCGCTGCTGGTGCTCCCGGTCTTCCCGCTGCTCATCGTCGCCACGGTGGTCTTCCGGCGCGTCGCGAGCGCCGCCTACACGCGGTCCCGCGAGCTGATCAGCACGGTGAACGCCGACTTCCAGGAGAACATCGCCGGGATCAAGACCACCCAGACCTACCTCCGCACCGACGACGCGCAGAAGCGTTTCGGCCTGCGTTCGGCGGCGTGGGTTGCGGCCCGGATGGTGTCGCAGCGGGCGATCGCCTCGTACTTCCCGTTGATCATGTTGATGTCGGACATCGCCACCGCGATCGCACTCGGCGTCGGCGCCGGCCAGGTGGCCGACGGCTCGCTCACCGCGGGCACCCTGGTGGCCTTCGTCCTCTATCTCACGATGCTGTTCGGTCCCGTCCAGCAGCTCTCCCAGGTCTTCGACGGCTACCAGCAGGCGGCGGTCGGACTCCGGCGTATCGGCGATCTGCTGCGGACCCCGAGTTCGCTGCGGGTCAACCCGGACGCCACGACGCCGCCGGCCACCGGCTTCGACGGCGAGGTCGAGTTCGACGGGGTCGGCTTCCGGTATCAGGGCGCGGAGTCCGACGCCCTGCACGACGTCGACCTGAACATCCCCGCCGGGTCCTCGCTCGCCCTCGTCGGCCGGACCGGCGCGGGCAAGTCGACGATCGTGAAATTGCTGGCCCGCTTCTACGACCCGACCACCGGACGTGTCCTCGTGGACGGCACCGACATCGGCGACCTCGTCCTCTCCGGATACCGCAGCCGCCTGGGACTCGTCCCGCAGGAGCCACACCTCTTCACCGGGACCGTCGCGGACAACATCGCCTACGGCCGGCCGGATGCCGACCGCGCCGCGATCGTCGAGGCCGCGGCCGCGGTGGGCGCCCTACCGATGATCGCCGGCCTACCGGGGCGCATGAACCATCCCATCGGCGAACGCGGCCAAGGCCTCAGCTCCGGTCAGCGCCAGCTGATCGCCCTGGCCCGCGCCGAACTCGTCGACCCCGACCTCCTCCTGCTCGACGAGGCGACCGCCACGCTCGACCAGGCCACCGAGGCGCAGGTCCTGGCCGCCGGACGGGCGATGACGCGGCGCCGGACCTCCGTCATCGTCGCGCACCGGCTGGCCACCGCGGCCCGCGCCGATATGATCGCCGTGGTCGACGGCGGCCGAATAGTCGAACTCGGAACACACGACGAACTCCTGGCGTTGCACAGTTTGTATCGCGGCTTCTGGGAGGCCGGTGTGGATCCCGACGAGGCCGCGGTGACGGAGCCCGGTGGAATGGTGCCCGCTGCGCGTACAGACGCAGTGGATGCCGACTCCCGAGCGGGCTCGAAACAGGACGCTCGACGTGGCGCGTCCGCAACCGACAACCAGACCATCCGCGCCGGATCACCCGAGATGACGATCTGACTTCGTAGTAGCAGGTCGGTGGGTGTGACGCACCAGACGACGCGTAGCATCGGCAGATGGTTCACCGATAGTCTCCACAAGGGACGTCAGCGTGGCAGAGAACCCGGCACCTTAAGGGAATTGAGGCGAGATACCGCTGTGAGCAGCAGTTCGATTTCTGACTTCGGACAGAACACCTGGCTGGTCGAGGAAATGTACCAGCAATTCAAAGAGGACCCGAGCTCGGTGGACCCGAGTTGGCATGAACTCTTGAAGAGTTACAAGCCCGGAGACAACGGTGGTTCCGCGTCCGCCGCACCGGCCTCCTCCACCCCCTCCTCCAACGGCAGCGCACCGGCGAAGCCCGCGGCCGAGTCGGCACCGCGCAAGCAGGTGACACTCGACCAGGAGCCGACGCGGACCACCTCTGCCCGCAAGCCCTCCCCTGCCAAGGAGTCGACCGCGACCAAGGCCGCCTCCGGCCACAGCGTCGCGAGCCGTGACGGTTCCGCCCGTTCCCAGCCGAAGCCTTCTGCCGCTGCCAAGCCCGCTGCCGCCAAGCCTGCAGCCGCCGAGTCCAAGAAGGATTCCGCAGACGGCAACAAGGTGCTCCGCGGCCCCGCCGCGGCCATCGCCAAGAACATGGCGCTGTCGCTGCAGATCCCGACGGCCACCAGTGTCCGCGCGGTTCCCGCGAAGGCGATGATCGACAACCGCATCGTCGTCAACAACCACCTCGCCCGTACCCGCGGCGGCAAGATCAGCTTCACCCACATCCTGGGTTACGCGATCGTCCAGGCCATCAAGGCCTTCCCGAACATGAATCGGCACTACGCCGAGATCGACGGCAAGCCCAACGTCGTCACCCCTGCGCACACCAACCTCGGTCTGGCCATCGATCTGGTCGGCAAGGACGGCAACCGCACGCTCGTCGTCGCGGCCATCAAAGAGTGCGAGACGATGGGCTTCGCCGAGTTCTACAACGCGTACCAGGACATCGTCCGTCGTGCGCGTGACGGCAAGCTCGGCGCCGACGACTTCTCCGGCGTCACCATCTCGCTGACCAACCCCGGCACCATCGGCACCGTGCACTCCGTGCCGCGCCTGATGAAGGGTCAGGGCGCGATCATCGGCGCCGGTGCGATGGAGTACCCGGCCGAGTTCCAGGGCGCCAGCGACGAGCAGATCGCCGAGCTCGGCGTCGGCAAACTGATGACGCTGACCTCGACCTACGATCACCGCATCATCCAGGGTGCGGAGTCGGGCGACTTCCTGCGCACCATCCACGAGCTGCTGATCGACGACGCGTTCTACGACGAGATCTTCACCGCGTTCCACGTGCCCTACGAGCCGGTCCGCTGGCGTCGTGACATCCCGGCCGGCCTCGTCGACAAGAGCACCCGCGTCCTCGAGCTGATCGCGGCCTACCGCAGCCGCGGCCACCTGATGGCCGACATCGATCCGCTGATGATGAACAGCGACGCGCGCAGCAGCCATCCTGATCTCGACATCGCGACCTACGGCCTGACCCTCTGGGATCTCGACCGCACCTTCAAGGTCGGCGGTTTCCACGGCCAGGAGAAGATGAAGCTCCGCGACGTGCTGTCGATCCTGCGCGACGCCTACTGCCGCCACGTCGGTGTGGAGTACACCCACATCCTCGAGCCGGAGCAGCAGAAGTGGCTGCAGGAACGTGTCGAGGTCAAGCACGTGAAGCCGCCGGTCGGCGAGCAGAAGTACATCCTGAGCAAACTGAACGCGGCGGAGGCCTTCGAGACCTTCCTGCAGACCAAGTACGTCGGTCAGAAGCGCTTCTCGCTCGAGGGTGCCGAGTCGGTCATCCCGATGATGGACGCGGTCATCGACCAGAGTGCCGAGCACAACCTCACCGAGGTCGTGATCGGTATGCCGCACCGCGGCCGCCTCAACGTGCTCGCCAACATCGTCGGCAAGCCGTACTCGAAGATCTTCTCCGAGTTCGAGGGCAACCTGAACCCGTCGCAGGCGCACGGTTCGGGTGACGTGAAGTACCACCTCGGAGCCGAGGGCAAGTACTACCAGATGTTCGGCGACAACGAGATCAACGTCTCGCTGACCGCCAACCCGAGCCACCTCGAGGCGGTCGACCCGGTCCTCGAGGGCCTGGTCCGCGCCAAGCAGGATCTCATCGCCGACGTAGACGACGAAAGCTTCCCGATCCTGCCGCTCATGCTGCACGGCGACGCCGCATTCGCCGGTCAGGGTGTGGTCGCCGAGACGCTCAACATGGCGATGCTGCCCGGTTACCGCACCGGCGGCACCGTGCACATCGTCGTGAACAACCAGGTCGGCTTCACCACCGCCCCGGAGCACTCGCGTTCCACCGAGTACTGCACCGATGTCGCGAAGATGATCGGCGCGCCGATCTTCCACGTGAACAGCGACGATCCCGAGGCCTGTGTCTGGGTCGCGAAGCTCGCCGTCGACTACCGCCAGACGTATCACAAGGACGTCGTCATCGACCTCGTCTGCTTCCGCCGCCGCGGCCACAACGAGGGTGACGACCCCTCGATGACGCAGCCGGCGATGTACGAGGTCATCGACACCAAGCGCGGGGTCCGCAAGAGCTACACCGAGGCCCTGATCGGTCGTGGTGACATCTCGACCAAGGAGGCCGAGGACGCCCTGCGTGACTACCAGGGACAGCTCGAACGGGTCTTCAACGAGGTCAAGGAACTCGAGAAGTACCACGCCGAGCCATCGCCGTCGGTGGAGTCCGACCAGACCCTGCCGACCAAACTGGTGACCGCGGTCGACAAGGAAGTCCTGCAGACCATCGGCGACGCCTTCGTCAACGTCCCGGAGGGCTTCAACCCGCATGCGCGCGTGAAGCCGGTCCTCGAGCGTCGCGCCGAGGCCGCCCGCAACGGCGGCATCGACTGGGCCTTCGCCGAGCTCCTCGCATTCGGTTCGCTGGTCATGGAAGGACGCACCGTCCGCCTGTCCGGTCAGGACTCGCGCCGCGGCACGTTCACCCAGCGTCACTCGGTGCTCATCGACCGGGAGAACGGTTCGGAGTACACCCCGCTGAACCACCTGCTGCCCGCCGACGCCGAGGACAACGGCGGCCGCTTCATGGTGTACGACTCGCCGCTCTCCGAGTTCGGGGTCGTCGGCTTCGAATACGGCTACTCCGTGGGCAACCCGGACGCACTCGTCCTGTGGGAGGCGCAGTTCGGCGACTTCGTCAACGGCGCACAGTCGATCATCGACGAGTTCATCTCGTCCGGTGAGGCCAAGTGGGGCCAGCTCTCCGACGTCGTGCTGCTGCTGCCGCACGGTCATGAGGGCCAGGGCCCCGACCACACCTCGGGCCGCATCGAGCGCTTCCTGCAGCTGTGTGCCGAGGGCTCGATGACGGTGGCACTGCCGTCGACCCCGGCGAGCTACTTCCACCTGCTGCGTCGTCACGTGCTCGACGGCATCAGCCGCCCGCTCATCGTCTTCACCCCGAAGTCGATGCTGCGCAACAAGGCTGCCGTCAGCCCGCTGTCGGACTTCACCGACGACAAGTTCCGTTCGGTCATCGACGATCCGAAGTTCGCCAAGGGCGACGCCGACCGCAGCAAGGTCAAGCGCGTTCTGCTGGTGAGCGGCAAGCTCTACTACGAGCTCGCGGCGCGTCGTGACAAGGAGGATCGCGACGACATCGCGATCGTCCGCATCGAGCAGCTCTACCCGGTGCCGCACCGTCGCCTGCGCAAGACGCTGGAGCAGTACGGCAACGCCAGCGAGTTCCGCTGGGTCCAGGAGGAGCCGGCCAACCAGGGTCCGTGGCCGTTCCTCGGCCTGTGGCTGCCCGAGGTGCTACCCGATCTCCTCGGTGGCCTGCGCCGCGTCTCGCGTCGCCCGATGTCGGCCCCGTCCTCGGGTTCGAGCAAGGTCCATGCGGTCGAGCAGCAGGAGATCCTCGACGAGGCGTTCGGCGAGTAGCGAACCCTCACAGACGCTCAAGGAGGCCCCTGCCGGAATCATCCGGCAGGGGCCTCCTGCTGTTCAGGGGTTCACCGGCCGTAGTGCGTGAGATCAGCTTTCGATGCAGATGGATGTGCGGGGGGCGCGGCGTCCTTCGGCCATCCGCACGATCGCGGCCGACCGGCCGCCCGGATTGCCGCGTCCCGTGCTTCCCACGCACGAGATCCTCTCCTTCTAGACGATCGGCGCACCCCGGGTTTCATCCGCAGCACGGTGGTTATTCCTCCGGTACAGAGTTCGCCGTGGCCGAGCCCGTGCCGCGGCGCCGTCCGCCGACAACCGGAGGTCGATCCCTCATGTCAGCCGCGAACGTACGGGCCACCCGTTCACCCATCCGGACCGCAGCGCTCGTCGTGGGCGCGGTCTTTCTCCTGGTCGGAATCCTGGGCTTCATTCCGGGGATCACCACCGACTACGACACGTTGACCTTCGCCGGCCACCATTCGGAGGCCGCACTTCTCGGCACCTTCCAGGTGTCGATTCTCCACAACATCGTCCACCTGCTGTTCGGCATCGCGGGCATCCTGATGGCACGCGCGGCGTCGGCTGCGTTTCTGTATCTCGTCGTCGGCGGTGCCGTCTATCTCGTGCTGTGGGTCTACGGCCTGGTCATCGACCACGACAGCGGCGCCAACTTCGTGCCGGTGAACACCGCCGACAACTGGCTGCACTTCGTGCTCGGAGCCGGCATGGTCGCGCTCGGTCTCCTACTGCGTGGCCGCCGGGACCGACCCACGACGGCAGACGTCAATCCCGCGGGCGGTCCGGCGGTCTGAGGTCCGTCGCTACCCGGCTGCCTGCCCGGCGGCACCGGCCAGCGCCGGAAGGGCGGCGGTGATCAGGCCGAGGAGTTCGTCACGCGTGACCGTCGGCGAGGTCAGCCAGCCGATCGTCGTCTCCTCGACGAAGGCAACCCAGCCGTGGACGCTCAGCACGACGGTCGGGGTGACCTCGACGCCGAATGCCGGTGCGTGATCGAGAACCCGGCCGACCATCACCTCACGGGTGCGGTCGAAGACGTCGCGCATCGCGGGGTCCGAACTCGACGCCCCGCGGATGAGCGCGGTGTAGGCGGAGCGGTTCTCGCTGACGAAGTCGACGAACGCCGCCATCGAGGCGGTGAGGATGGCGATCGGATCACCCAGGGACTCGTCGGGCTCGGTGCACGCGAGCATCCGGTCGGCCTGGGCCTGCGCGATCGCTACGTGATAGTCCTGCTTGGAGGCGAAATAGTGGAACAGCAGCGCTCGCGACACCCCGGCCGCGTCGGCGATGGCGTCGATGGTGATCTCTTCCAGGGGGCGGTCCCGCACCATCTCCAGACCGAACTCCAGCAGCTGGTCACGACGCGCCTCCGGACTCATCCGGGTGCGCTTGGATGCGGTTCGCTTGTCCTCGATCACCGGCCCGGCAGCCGTTCCTCTACTGGTCACTCGGCCAGACTACTCCTATTGAGTGTTGTTCAATAACTATTGACACGTGTTCAGTATCACCCCTATGGTGGCATCATGACAACGAACGATGTAGAGATCGCCATCATCGGGGCCGGCTTCTCGGGGCTGGGTGCCGCCATCCGGATGAGGCAACACGGATTCGACGACTTCGTCCTGCTCGATCGCGGTAGCGACTTCGGCGGGACCTGGCGCGACAACACCTACCCCGGCGCCGCCTGCGACGTGCCGTCGCAGCTGTACTCCTACTCGTTCGCGAAGAACCCGACCTGGTCGCGGTCGTACTCGCACCAGCCGGAGATCCACGCGTACATCAACGACGTCGCGGCCCGCCACGACATCGCCGCCCGGTCCCGCTTCAACACCGAGGTCACCAACGCAGCCTGGGACGAGGACGAGGGCCGCTGGATCATCGACACCGCACGCGACGGCAAGACCGAGCAGATCCGCGCCCGCGTGATGATCGGCGGCGTCGGACCGCTCTGCGAGCCGAACCTCCCCGACATCGAGGGCATCGAGTCCTTCGAGGGCAAGATCGTCCACTCGGCCCGCTGGGACAACGACCACGACTTCACCGGGCAGCGTGTCGCGGTCATCGGCACCGGCGCATCGGCCATCCAGTTGGTCCCGGAGCTCGCCGAGGTGACCTCACGCCTCGACGTCTACCAGCGCACCGCACCGTGGATCGTCCCCCGCACCGAGCGCGCCTACACCAAGCTCGAGCACTGGGCCTACAAGAACGTCCCGGGCTACCAGTCGGCCGTCCGCGGCGGGATCTACGCCGCCAACGAGGTCGTCGCGTTCGGCCTGACCTACTCGCCTACCGCGCTCAAGCCCGTCGAGCTGCTGTGCCGGGCGAACATCCTGCGCGGCATCGGTCGTGACGCCGAGCTCCGCCGCAAGGCCACCCCCGCCTTCCAGGTCGGCTGCAAGCGCATCCTGCGGTCCAACGACTGGTACCCCGCCCTAGCTCGACCCAACGTCGACCTCGTCACCGACGGGATCGACCGCATCACCGCGAACGGTGTCGTCGCCAAGGACGGCACGAAGCGTGAGGTCGACGTCATCGTCGTCGCCACCGGCTTCCACGTCACCGACTCCCCCGTGTTCGAGAAGATCGTGGGCAAGGACCAGCGCAGCCTCGCCGACGTCTGGTCCGAGATCGGCATGCAAGGCTACAAGGGCTCGTTCGTCCACGGCTTCCCGAACATGATGCTGATGGTCGGACCGTCGACCGGCCTCGGCCACACCTCGATGGTGTACATGATCGAGTCGCAGCTCAACTACCTCGTGGACTACCTGAAAACCGCTCGGGCACAGGGAATCACCCGGACCGAGGTGCGACTGTCGGCCCAGCAGGAGTACAACGCGGGCATCCAGCACAAGCTGCGCAACAGCGTGTGGGTCAACGGCGGCTGCGCCTCCTGGTACAAGGACGCCAACGGCAACATCACCACGCTGTGGCCGGGATTCACCTTCGCCTTCCGCAACACCACCCGCCGCTTCGACATCGCCGCATACGATGTCACCCGCGGTGCGCGTCGTCCACTGACCTCCGCCCCGGGCCGGGGCGACGAGTCGACGTCGGATCAGCCGGCGGCCGTGAACGCCTGAGCGTTTCCACGCCCACAGATTTCGACACCATCTCGAGGAGAGACAACTCATGAAGGACTTTCGCGACAAGGTCGTGGTGATCACCGGTGCCGGTTCGGGCATGGGCCGCGACATCGCCGTCAAACTGGCCGCACAGGGCGCCCGCCTCGCCATCTCCGACGTCACACCCGACGGGCTGGCGGAGACCGAGCGTCTGGTGAAAGCGGCCGGCGCAGAGGTGCATTCGCAGCTTCTCAACGTCGCCGAGCGCGAGGCCGTGCTGACCTACGCCGACACCGTCAAGGACCATTTCGGCGTGGTCAACGTGGTCTTCAACAACGCGGGCATCGCGCATCACGGTGAAGTCGAACGCACCGAGTTCAAGGACATCGAGCGCGTCATGGACGTCGACTACTGGGGAGTCGTCAACGGCACCAAGGCGTTCCTGCCGCACCTGATCGCCTCCGGCGACGGCCACATCGTCAACACGTCGTCGCTGTTCGGTCTGCTCGCCGAACCCGGTCAGGCCGCGTACAACTCGGCGAAGTTCGCCGTCCGCGGCTTCACCGAGGCGCTGCGCCAGGAGATGATCATCGCCAAGCACCCGGTGAAGGTGTCCTGCGTACACCCGGGCGGTATCAAGACCGCGATCGCCCGCAACGCGACCGTGTCCGGCGACCACGATCAGAAGGCCACCGCCGCCTTCTTCGACCGTTACCTCGCGCGGATGTCGTCCGAGGACGCCGCCGACGTCATCATCGCGGGCGTGCGGAAGGACAAGGCGCGCATCCTCGTCGGCGCCGACGCCAAGATCCTCGACATCGCGGTGCGCATCGTCGCGTCGAAGTACCAGTGGGTTTCGGCGAAGGCCACCAGCTGGGCGCTGTCGAAGGCCCAGTAACGCCTACAGGCCGTGCTCGGCCAGCCACTCGAGCGCGACCTCCCGCGGATCGCTGCCCGTCTCGACCTCGCCCGCCATCGTGGCGAGGTCGGCGGTGGTGATCTCGCCGGCGACCTTGTTCATGGTCTTGACCTGATCACGGTTGAGCGCGGCCGACCGGAAGACGGGCACGAGCACCTCGGCGCGCGGCCCGGACTGTTCGTCCGGAGCTGCCTCGGTGCTCGGCTCGTCGGCGGGCGGGTTGTCGGCGGTGTCACCGCCACCGGCCGAACCGCGTAGCGCCTGAACATCCGACGACGCGTTCTCGGCGTCCTCTCCCGCGATGTCGAGCGGGGTGAGGAGGCCGACCGCATTGCCCTCCGATGCTCGCCGGAGCACCTCGTCGGTGGTTCCGGCCGTCTGCACCGGCCCCAGACGGCAACCCGCGGAGGCGAACGCATCGAGCGTCGCCGGGTCGGGGTCGGAGGTGGCGACCACCGGCAGTCCCGGCGGGAGGAGTGCGCAGTCGTCGAGTCCACTAGCGCCGACGCTGCCCGCGAGGGTCGTCGACACGAAGATCTGCGGTGCACCGGACACCGGTGTCTCGTCGCCCACCGAGACCCCCTGCGGCAGCGAGCGGTTCAGTTCGACGTAGACGTCCTCGGCACCGACTGCGGTCGACGACGGGGCGAGCATCGTCAGGAGGTCCCCGGTGAAGGCCGGGAAGAGGTCGAGGTCGGCGCGGTCCATCTCGTCGAGCAGCTCCGCGTCGTCTCCGCGCAGTTGATCGGCGGACACGACCGAACCCGCGTTCCGCAGGGCGCCCGCGTACACCTCGGCCATCACCCGCATGGCGGGCTCTTCCGACGAGCCGATCACGATGCCCCGCGGCGGCGAGCCGGCTTCGTCCCCGCATCCGGCGAGGACGACGGCGAGGGCTGCGATCAGCCCGGTGACCACCACGAGACGCTTGCGGACGAGACGTTTACGCACGTTGTCACCGTATCTGTTGTGGGCCGCCATCTGTTCTGCCCCACCGGCTTCAGACGCCCTCGGCGATGAAGCCCATGATCGAGCTCGCGATGAGCTGGACGGCGATCGCGGCGAGCAGGAGGCCGGCGATCTTGGCCAGCAGGGTGATACCGCCGACGCCGAGTACGCGGATCAGGACCGTCGAATACCGGAGTACCAGCATCACCACGATGTGCACGCTGATGATCGCGGCCGCGATGGCGAGATAACCGGCGGTCTGACCGTCGACGCTGCTGACCTGGACGATGACCGCGGCGATGGCGCCCGGTCCGGCGAGCAGCGGGGTGCCGAGCGGCACGAGCGCCACGTTGACGTCGTCGGACGCCTTCGGGTTGCCCGCGTTGCCCAGTCCGGTGAGCAGCTGGAGTGCCACCAGGAGCAGTAGCAGGCCACCCGCACCCTGGAGTGCGGGGATGCCGATGTGCAGATAGTTCAGGATCGCCTTGCCGCCGATCGCGAAGACGCTGATCACCAGGAGGCTCACCAGGGGCGCCTGCCAGGCCGCGCGTCGCCGGTATTCGGGCGACCGCTGGCCGACGAGGCTGAGGAACAACGGAATCTGTCCGGGCGGGTCCATGATGACGATCAGCGTGATCAACGTGGTCGTGTACACGGTGACGTCGAAGGGCACGGCCGAATCTTACTGGGGAGGCGTGCCCGGGCCCCGCGGGTACCATCGGCAGGCGTGGCGACGATCCCCCGTTCCGGTCCGCGCGGCCTCCCGCCGCGCGGAGAACACCACCCGGCGCCCGCCTCCGAGAAGCCGGCGCGGGTGTCGCGCGCCGTCGTCGACTGCGCGGTCTACATCAACGGCCACCGTCAGCCGGGTGACATCTCCTATCGCGACGCGCTGTCGCAGGTCCGCGAATCCGGCGAGGGTTTCGTGTGGGTGGGCCTGCACTCCCCCGACGACTCCCAGATGACCGATGTGGGCACGACCTTCGGCCTGCACGAACTCGTCGTCGAGGATGCCGTGCACGCGCACCAGCGGCCGAAGCTCGAGGTGTACGACGACACGCAGTTCCTTGTGCTGAGGACCGTGCAGTACGTCGAACACGAGTCGATGGCGATGGCCAGCGAGGTCGTGGAGACCGGCGAGATCATGGTGTTCGCCGGGCCCGACTTCGTGATCACGGTGCGCCACGGTGAACACACCGAGTTGTCGGGCATGCGACGGCATCTCGAGGGCCGCCCCGAACGACTCGCCCTCGGACCGACCGCCGTCCTGCACGCCGTTGCCGACAAGGTCGTCGACAGCTATCTCGCGGTGACCGACCGTATGGACGTCGATGTCGCCGCCATCGAGGAGTCGGTCTTCAGCCGGCAGAACCGCTGGCTCGACATCGACCCGGTCTATCTGCTGCGACGCGAGGTGCTCGAACTCCGGCGCGCGGTCACCCCGCTCTCGACGCCGCTCCAGACCCTCACCGCGAGCGGTAACCCGTTGGTGCCCAAGGAGGTTCGACGACACCTGCGCGACGTCGCCGATCACCTCACGACCGTCATCGAACGGGTCCTGGAGTACGACGAGCTGTTGAACTCCATGCTGCAGGCCGGCGCCGCGAAGGTGGGTATCCAGCAGACCACCGACATGCGCAAGATCTCGGCGTGGGTCGCGATCGCCGCGGTGCCGACGATGGTCGCCGGCATCTACGGGATGAACTTCGACCACATGCCCGAACTGCACCAACCGTGGGGTTATCCGCTCGTCCTCGGTGTGCTGGTCGCGACGTGCGTCGCCCTGTTCGTCGTGTTCCGTCGCAGCCACTGGCTCTGACGGGCGTCCCCGGACACCGATGGCCGGTGAGTGCCGTGACCTAGTCGGTGGTCGACGGCCACCGGGAGGCCAACGTGTCGCACACGGAACGCTGCTCGCTCTCGTCCCGTGCGTGCATCAACAATCCCTCGACGGTGAACACGGCGATCATCACCTCGGCGTCGACGGTCTCCGGCGAGACCCCCGCCGTCTCCAGCTCGGCACGGAACAGGCTGCCCGTGAGCAGGTGGAAGTTGTTGTGCCACTCTGCCACCGCAGGTGAGTGCGGTACGCGGGCATGCACCGTCGTCACCAGACCGCGCATCTCGGTCAATCGCTGCACGATCCACAGCACCCGCGCGGCGATCGGCTCACCCGACACCGCCTGATACATGGGCCATACATCGGCCATCACGGCCGACAGAACCGCGACGAGCACGTCGTCCTTGTCGTCGAAGTACCAATAGATGGTGTTGGCCGCGACACCGGCTTCCTTGGCCAACCTGTTCATCGACGTCGCCTCGTATCCGCCTTCGATGAACAGCCTCCGCGCGGCGGCGACTATCTCCTCACGCTTCTCGTCGGCGGCTTGCGGCCTCTTGTTCCGCGCCACTGAAGAAGTCACCTCCACAGATTCTCTTGAATGCCGTTCAAGACGCTGCTACCTTGTTGAACACCATTCAAGATACCCGGCGAAGGTTTTACCCATGTCACCTCAGTTCAGTTACGTCCGCTCCGATGTCACGTTCCGGTCGGGCGACGCCCGGTGCGCCGCCTGGCTCTACCGACCGGATGGCGTCGAGAACCCTCCGATCGTCGTCCTCGCCCACGGCTTCGCGGCATTCCGGGAACTGCGCCTCGACGCCTACGCGGCACGGTTCGCCCAGGCCGGTTATGCCGCACTCGTCTTCGACTACCGCCACTGGGGCGCCAGCGAGGGCTCGCCGCGTCGCGTCCTCGACATCGCCAAGCAGCACGCCGACTGGGATGCCGCGATCGCCTACGTCCGCGGTCTCGACGGCGTCGACACGAGTCGAGTGGTGGCGTGGGGGACGTCCTTCGCCGGCGGCCACGTCCTGCGACTGGCCGCCCACGACCGCGACCTGGCCGCCGCGATCGTCCAGGTGCCGCACGTGAGCGGGCCCGCGTCTGCGTTCTCCCAGTCCCCGGCACTGGTGAGCCGCCTGATCCTCGCCGGAATACGTGACCAGGTGCGGGCATGGACGGGGCGGCCGCCCTACCGCATGGCCGCCGTCGGGCGACCCGGCGAGATCGCCATGATGACCTCGCCCGGCGCCTACGAGCAGGTCGAACACATGGGAGACATGCGCGAGGAGCTCCTCGCCGAGAACGATGTGGCCGCACGAATCGCGTTGCGGGTGCCCTTCTACTCGCCCGGACGCCACGCAGCCGACATCGATGTCCCGGTGCTGGTCCAACTCGCCACGAGGGACGACGTCACACCCATCGACAAAGCCCAGGCCATCGCGCGTCGTATACCGAAGGGTGAAGTCCACACCTACGACTGCGCCCACTTCGAGCCGTATCTCGATCCGTACTTCGACACCATCATCGAGCACCAGATCGACTTTCTCGACCGCCACGTGGGTGACCGTCGATGACCGCGACCGATCGTCGACGCACCGCGCTCGTCACCGGCGCCTCCGCGGGGATCGGAACCGCCTTCGCCCGACATCTCGCCGCCGCGGATCACGATCTGATCCTCGTGGCGCGACGCGCGGACCGGCTCGCGGAGCTGGCAGGCGACCTCCATCGGCAACACGGGATACGCGCCGAGATCATCGCGGCCGACCTCGGCGACCCGGCGGCTCCCGCCGCGATCGTCGATCGCGCTGCCGAGCTGGGCATGCCGATCGACGTCCTCGTCAACAACGCCGGCTTGTCCTCCGCCACGAAGTTCTCCGACACCCCCTGGGACTCGGTGGCCGCCGAACTGCAGTTGATGGTGACCGCGGTGACCGAGCTCATCCATCGGGTCGTACCCGCCATGAAGGCGCAGCGCTGGGGACGCATCGTGAATCTGTCGTCCCTCGCGGCGGTGTCGCCTCCGGGAGAAGGCCTGCTCTACACCGGGATCAAGAGCTACGTGCTGAACATGTCGCAATCGCTCGACATGGAGCTCAAACCGTTCGGAATCCACGTGACAGCACTGTGCCCGGGCTTCACACGTAGCGAATTCCATGACGTCATGGGCACCCGTGACGCCGCGGACCGGCTGCCCGGAATCCTCTGGCAGCAGCCCGAGGACGTCGTCCGCGAAGGTTGGGCCGCGGTCACCGCAGGGAAACCCGTCTGCATTCCCGGAGTCGTCAACAAGGTGTCCGCGGCAGCCATGCGTCCCATCCCCGGACGCATCGGCTATTTCCTGGGTCGCACACTCAACCCCTTCAAGTGATGGCCGTCGTCATGGTCGACGACCGGGCGCGAACGGACCCGCCGCGAACGCGATTGTCCGGTGACCGCACCGGGTAGACGACACGGCATGAGCACCACCGACACCGATGCCACTGTCGAGGCCCTGATGGAGCGCGCCGGACGGACCTACGCCGACGACGCGGGGATTCCGCTGAAGGACACCCCGTCGCCGCTGTTCGAACTCCTGGTCCTGTCACTCCTGCTGAGCACTCGGATCTCCGCCGACATCGCAGTCGCCGCAGCTCGCGAGGTGTTCGTCGCCGGTTACCGCACGCCGGAGAAGATGGCCCGGGCGTCGTGGCAGAGCCTCGTCGACGCACTGGGTCGCGGACATTACAAGCGCTACGACGAGAGCACCGCCACCCGCCTGCAAGAGGCCGGCCACAAGGTCGTCGACGACTACCACGGGGATCTCCGTGAACTCGCCGCGAAGGCCGACTCCGACCCGGATTCCGCCGCGACGTTGTTGCAGGAGTTCACCGGAATCGGCCCGGTGGGCGCTGACATCTTCCTGCGCGAGGTGCAGTCGGTGTGGGATTGGGTCGCACCGCATTTCGACAAGCGAGCCCTCGCCGCCGCGAAGGAGCTCGGCCTGCCCGACGATCCCGACCGTCTCGCGGATCTCGCCGGCGGCAGGCCCGAGGTGCTCGCCGCCGCCCTGGTGCGGGCGTCGCTGGACAAAGACATGATCGACGACCTCAGGGCCGGCTGACGCGGGCATATCCTGGGAGGGCGGCCGCGGACATCCAGGTTTGAGTGCTGCGCTCTTCGGGCATTCGAGGACCCATTCGCGTCCACTGCGGACAACGAACGTGAGGAGTGCTGGTGTCAGCTGAGGCGATTGCAACCGATCCGACGACGGATGGGGTCTTTCGTGTCCCGACGCTGCCCCGCGCCCGCGGTCCGCTGTCCCGAGCCGTGATCGACCTCCTGCGCAGCGATCCCGACGCCACGACGACCGTCGAGGTACCGGTTGCGCTACACGATGCCGACCCGTACGGCGACGACCTGCAGCTGGCGCTGTACCTCTGCTACGAGATGCACTACGTCGGTTTCGCCGATGCCGATGTCGACTGGGAGTGGCAGCCGGCGCTCCTGTCGCTACGCGCCGGTCTCGAGCGGCGGTTCCTGGACGCCCTCCACCGCGACGTACCCGCCGCTGCCGAGGACGAGTCGGTGCAGGCCGAGATGGACGACCTGTGCATCGAGAACCTCGACGGCGACGGCGCGTCGTACTTCCTCCGCGACAACGGAACCTGGGAGCAGTACCGGCAGATGTTCGCACTGCGGTCGCTGTATCACCTCAAGGAGGCCGATCCGCACGCCTGGGCGATCCCGCGACTCCGCGGGCAGGCCAAGGCGTCTTTCGTAGCAGTCGAATTCGATGAGTTCGGCGGCGGTCGCGGACGTGCCGTCCACCAGGAACTCTTCGCCGACCTGCTCCGCGCGTCGGACCTGTCCGCCGACTATCTCGGCTACCTCGACACCGTCCCCGCCGCCGCTCTCACGCCGGTGAACCTGATGTCGCTGTTCGGGCTGCACCGACGCTTCCGCGGCGCGGCCGTCGGTCATCTCGCCGCCACCGAGATCACCTCGTCGCCGGGGTCGCAGCGGCTGCTCGCCGGACTCGAACGTCTCGACGCACCCGAGGCGTGCCGGCATTTCTACCGTGAACACGTCGAGGCCGACGCGGTCCATGAGCAGATTCTGCGCACCGACGTGGTCGGCGACCTCGTCCGAACGGATCCGGGTGCCGAGGCCGACGTCATCTTCGGAATCCGCACGTTCCTGTTCGTGGAGGACGCACTCGAAGCGCACGTGATGGGTGCGTGGGAACGCGGCGAGAGCGCCTTCCCCGGGATTTAGGCGGACGGACTAGTCGGCCGAGCGCCGACGCCGCTTGCGATGACTCGTGTCGCACAGCGGATAGTTCTTGCTTCGCCCGCATGCACAGATGGCCACCATGAAGCGGTCGGACTGCACCCGGCAGCCATCCGGTAGTTCGATGTCGACCGGGCCCTCGACGAGCACCGGTCCCCCACGTACCACCCGCACCGCGGTGCGCTCGGCGCCCGCGCCGTTCTCGGTTCGCGCCACGGTGACGTCCTCCAGGGTCATGACTGTTCCGTGTCAGCAGTGTGACCCTCGGCCGGCTTCCCGTCGACCTTCTTGCCGCTCGGTGCGACGGCCGCGATGCCGACCAGGCGCTCGACGCGGCATCCCCGCTCGAGCAGTCCGCGTTCCTCGAGCCACTCGGCCCGCGCGGTCATGACGGGGCCGAACGGGATGAATCGCTCCGAGACGACCTCGGCGTGCAGACCGCCGTCTCGAAGAGCACGCAGCGATGCCTCCTCGTCGGCGAACTCCGAATGCACCAGCAGGAACGCTCCGCCGGGACGCAGCAGCGCCGGGACGTGCGCACACAGGAGGTCCAACACCGCCCGACCGTCGAGACCCGCATCCCAGGCGTGCGAAGGTCCCGCCGGGTGGTACCGGGGATCGTCGACCGGGGGCGTCGGCACGTAGGGCGGATTGCAGGTCACGACGTCGTACTGCCCCACGTGGCGGGTCAGATCACCGTGCTCGACGGTGATGGACACCCCGGCCGTCACCGAGGCCCGGCGAGCGTAGGCGACCGCGTCGGCGGAGGCGTCGACGGCGGTGACCTCGGCTGCGCCCCGGCGGGCGGCGGCGATCGCGATCGCACCGCTACCGGTACACAGGTCGAGGACGTTCTTGCCGTCCACGCCCAGCGAACGCACCATGTCGATGAGCAGTTCGGTGTCCTGCTGGGGCAGATAGACCTCGCCGACCGTGGCGATCCCGGAAATGGCGGTGGTTGCCCGCGGCGTTGCGGGCGATGCGGAGGTGAGCGTCACCAGTGCATCGTTCCCGTTCGGGACGGTGGTGAAACCTCAGCCCGGCGTGGCCGAGGCACGATTCGGCTCCGTGACGTCGATACCGGCCTCCCGCCACGCGTCCCGGAGAGCGTCCGCGCCCTTGAGCCGCACCCAGGCCGCCTCGTTCGCGGTGATCGGCACCGCCCGGAGCAGACGGACGGGGTCCATCCGATCGGGCAGCTCGACCTCGCCGAGCTCATCAGCGGACAGCAGCACCGCCGTGCAGGTGGCGCCGTCCCACAACGGTTCGCCCAGATCGACGAGCGCGTCGGAGTCGAGGATCAATCCCTCGACGGCCGGTGCGGCCGCCAGCGTCGCCAGGCGCTTGTGCAGGCCCGGGAGCGGCGTACCCGCACGCATTCGGACGACCAGTTCCGCGCGTGGCCCCTTCACGGGATCGGCGTGGAGATCGGTCGGATCCGACATCGGATGGCGTGCACATCCCGATGTCACGTAGACCAGCTCGCCGGGAGCCGGGTCGTCCAGCACGAATCGCAGTACATCGATCGGTTCGACGCCGAGGAACGTCACCGACGCCCGCTGTGGTTCGGCGCCCAGCCGATCCCGGAGATGTTTCCCGACGAGGTCGGTCACCGCTTCAGTCACGTCCGACAGGCTACCGAGAAGTCTGCGACCGATTTGAGCCCTCGTCTAGCCTGGAGCAATGGTCCGGGTTCTGGCGGTCGCCGACGAGGTGGTGGACTCTCTCACCTACGGCGTCGGTATCGAGGGGCGCCCCGACCTCATCCTGGGCGCCGGCGACCTCCCGTTCGACTATCTCGAGATCCTGTCCACGCTGTGCGATGCCCCGTGCGTCTACGTCCCCGGCAACCATGACCGGGAACTACGGGGTTACCGTCGCGGGCGTACCGGGTGGACCCGCGCGGGCCTCCCCACCGAGGACCCGGGTCCGTGCGGCGGCATCAACGCCGACGGCCGCACCGTGACGGTCGCCGGATTGCGCATCAGCGGACTCGGCGGTAGCCGCTGCTACAACGGCGGGACCAATCAGTACACCGATATCCAGCAACGTCTACGGTCGATGCGGCTGCGCTGCGGCAACGTCTTGTCGAAACCCGCGCAGGCGAACTCGGGCGGCACCGACATCCTGCTCACCCACAGTCCCGCGCGCGGCGTCGGCGACGGGGACGACACCCCGCACCAGGGTTTCGACTGCTATCACCCGCTCGTGCGCGCACTGCGCCCGACGCTGCTCGTGCACGGGCACGTCCACCCCTACGGCAGCCGCCCGCGCGACCTACCGATCGGCGAGACGACGACGTCGATGAACGTCGTGGGCTTCTGCCAGTTCGACATCGATCCCGCGACGCGGAAGGTGGAGATCGTGAGGCGCAGACATGGCGCGTGACACCGGATTCCCCGAGGCCGACGCCGGCTACGACTTCGCCCGGTTACGACGTCAGGCCGAACGTGCCCGTCTCGCACAGTGGTTCATGCGGCAGCCGGCCGACGTCAACACCATCCTGCCGTTCGACGAGGTCGTCGCGGCGCTCGGCGCCACGGGCAAGACCGTGATCGGACTCCAGGTCGTCGAGGTGTCCTCGATCGTCGGAAGCGTCGACCGCACCAAGGATTTCGACCGGTACTTCCGTCCCACCTCGTCGCACATGCGGGAACGGTGGCAGCGGATCGCCGCCGCCCAGCGCCGCGGCGAGTCGGTGCCGCCGGTGCAGCTCTACCGGGTCGGGTCGATGCATTTCGTCATCGATGGGCACCACCGCGTGTCGATCGCCATCGCGCGCAACCTGACCACGATCGACGCCTACGTCACCGAGATTCACACGCGTATCTCACCGGAGGGCATCAACGCACCGTCGGACCTGATCCTCAAGGACCACCGGCGGTTGTTCCTGTCACGGGTCCCGCTCGAGGGTGCACAGGCCGAGGCGATCAAACTGACCGACGCCTTCGACTACGCCGAACTCGCGGAGAACGTTGAGGCGTGGGGTTTTCGGCTCTCCCAGGAACTCGGCGAGTTCCTGAGTCGTACCGAGGTCGCCCGACGCTGGTTCGGCGAGGAGTTCCTGCCCGTCGTCCGCATGGCCCGTCGGGCGGGCATCCGCGACGATCTGACCAGCGACGCCGAGCTCTACATGTGGGTGGCCTGCGAACGCTATCGCCTGGTGCGCAGGCACGTCTGGGACGAGAAGGTCTTCGACGAACTGCGCGACCACTCCGACCGTAAACGGCGGTAGTGGTCGCGCAGCGACGTGACGCGGGCCCGGATCAGCGGCGGCGCAGCGATTCTCCCGAGCTCTGGTCGAAGACCGCCACCTTCGAGGCGTCGTAGAACAGCTCGGCGGTCGAACCGCGGGTGACCTTCGAGTCCGGCGACAACCGGGCGATGAGCTGGTTACCACCGAGATCGGCGCCCGAGTCGGCGGACAGTTCGGCGAGCGCATCGCTCGACGCCCGGTTCGACCCGTTGCCGATACCGAAGTAGGCGTAGATGTCCGACCCCATCGACTCCAGGACGTCGATGTTCGCGGTGAACGTCGCACCCTGGCGGCGAGTGGTGTCGTCGACGAGGGAGGCGTCCTCGAGGTGCTCGGGGCGGATGCCGATGAGAACCTCACCGCTGCTTCCGACGTCGCCGGCGCGCGAGACCACGGCGCGGTGGTCGTCGAGGGCGATCGTGCCGATCGCGGTCTCGATGCCGTCCGTGCCCAGGCGACCGGACAGGAAGTTCATCGCGGGCGATCCGATGAAACCGGCGACGAACACATTGGTCGGGTTGTTGTACAGCTCTTGGGGCGAGCCGATCTGCTGGACGTGTCCGCCGCGCAGCACGACGACACGGTCGCCGAGGGTCATCGCCTCGGTCTGATCGTGCGTCACGTAGACGGTGGTGGTCCCGAGTCGCTGCTGCAGCTGGGCGATCTCGGTGCGCATCTGCACACGCAGCTTGGCGTCGAGGTTCGACAGCGGCTCGTCCATGAGGAATGCCTTGGGCGAGCGCACGATCGCGCGACCCATCGCCACACGCTGACGTTGACCGCCGGACAGGTTGGCCGGCTTGCGGTCCAGGTACTGCCCGAGATCGAGGATGCGCGCGGCCTCGTCGACCTTGGCGGCGATCTGATCCTTCGACAGCTTCTGCAGCGTCAGCGGGAAGGCGATGTTGTCGCGCACCGTCATGTGCGGGTAGAGCGCGTAGCTCTGGAACACCATCGCGATGTCGCGGTCCTTGGGGGCGCGCTCGTTGACGCGCTCCCCGCCGATCCGCAGCTCGCCCGAGGAGATGTCCTCGAGTCCCGCGATCATGTTGAGCGTCGTCGACTTTCCGCATCCCGACGGTCCGACGAGGATGACGAACTCGCCGTCGCCGATCTCGATGTCGACCCCGTGGACCGCGGTGGAGCCGTCCGGGTACTGCTTGGTGACCTTGTCCAGAACGATGTCTGCCATGGGTTATCCCTTCACGGCGCCGGAAGTCAGACCGGCCACGATTCGACGTTGGAAGAACAGCACGAAGATGATGATGGGGATGGTGATGACGACCGCGGCGGCCGAGATCGAACCGGTCGGTTCCTCGAACTGCGAGCTGCCGGTGAAGTTCGCGATGGCCACCGGGGCGGTGATCGCTCGTTCGGTCGAGGTCAGCGACAGGGCGAGGAGCAGGTCGTTCCAGGCGAAGATGAACACCAGGATCGCGGCGGTCACCACACCCGGCGCGGCCAGCGGCGCGATCACCTTGCGGAACGCCTGCCACGGGGTGGCGCCGTCCATCTTCGCCGCCTTCTCCAGCTCCCAGGGGATCTCTCGGAAGAAGGCCGACAGCGTGTAGATCGCCAGCGGCAGCGCGAAGGTGATGTACGGCAGGATCAGGCCCGGCCAGGTGTCGAAGAGACCCAGTCGACGCTCGATGTTGAACAGCGGTGTGACCAGCGAGATCTGCGGGAACATCGCGATCAGCAGCGCCGCGCCGATCAGCAGCTTCTTACCCGGGAAGTCCAGGCGCGCCACCGCGTACGCGGCCATCGTGCCCAGGACCACCGCGATGACCGTGGTGATGAGTCCGACGCCGATCGAGTTGATCAGCGCCGAGGTGAAGGCGCTGGTGTCGAAGATCGACTTGTAGTTGTCGAGGGTGAACTCGGTCGGGATGAACTTCCCGTCGGTCACGCTCGACGCCGGCTTGAACGACAGGCTGATGATCCACAGCAGCGGGATGAGTGCATACAGGATCACCAGGATGTTGGCGATCGACCACCACGCCTTGGATTTTCCGCTCGAATTCACCGGATTACCTCCCCTCGTCGTCGGAACCCGGTGCGGCGGTGCCGAACCCCTTGATGAACACGAACGCGATGATCGCCACGCAGACGAAGATCAGGATCGAGATCGCCGACCCGACGCCCAGATTGAATGCGCCGAACAGGTTGTCATAGCCCAGCATCGACACCGAATAGGTGTTGTTGGAACCGCTGGTGAGCACGTAGATGTTGTCGAACACGCGGAACGCGTCGAGCGTGCGGAACAGCAGCGCGACGAGGATGGCGGGCTTCATCAGCGGAAGGATGATGCGCCACAGGCGCGTCCACGCTCCCGCGCCGTCGACCTGTGCGGCCTTCAGCAGATCGTCGGGCACCAGCGCCAGACCCGCCAGCAGCAGCAGTGCCATGAACGGCGTGGTCTTCCAGACCTCGGCGAGGATGATGATCGCCAGCGACGGCCACTGCTCGGTGAGCGGCGCGCTGCCGTCGGGCAGCAGGTTCGCCAGGTAGCCGGTGCCCGGCGTCCACGCGTAGTACCAGGAGAACGCCGCGGCCACGGTCACGATGCCGTAAGGGATCAGGACCACCGTGCGGATCGTGCCGCGTCCGAAGATGGTGCGGTGCATGACCAGGGCGATGGCCATGCCCAGGATGAGCTCGATGAGCACCGACACGACCGTGATGCCCACGGTGACACCGAATGCCGTCCACCAGTAGTTGTCGGTCAGCACCGTCGCGTAGTTCGAGAACCAGACGAACTCGCGCTCGCCGGGCGCCGACAGGCTCATCTTGTTCAGCGAGAGCCAGACCGCGTAGATGATCGGATAACCGGTCACCAGCAGCATCATCAGCGCCGCCGGGGCGACGAGCCAGAGTGCGAGTCGCCGCTCGGCGGTCTTGCCCTCACTGCGCTTTCGGGGCTTCGGAGCGGCCTCGGCGCGGGGTCGTTCGGCGACTGCGGTGGCAGCCCCCGATGACGGTGCGACGCCGACGGATCCGGGACTCGATCCCACCGGGTTCACCCCCGACGACGCCGACGGGGTCGAACCGGAGGGTGCCTCGTGGCGGCCTCCCGGAGGAGCCTTCCACAGCTCTTCGGAGTGGACCGGCGGGTTGTCGCCCACGATCGGGATCGGACCGGTCTGCGCCGGTGCATCGTCGGGCAGCGCGTGACGGCCGGCGCGGAACGTGGACTCGTCCGCGGAGTCGTCCTCGTTCGGCCTGCGCCCGGGTGTGTTGTCGTCGGTCACGGAACCAACCCTTCCCCGTCGATTGCCTTCTGGACGGCCTCGGCGAGTTCGTCCACCAGTGTCTCCGGATCCCACGCCCCGACCGGGCTCAGCTTCGCCTGCAGCAGGGTCGAGATCGCCTGGTACTCGGGCGACTTCGGTCGGACCGCGGCATGCTCGGGCTGGAGCTGGCGCTTGATCTCCTCCGCCATCGGGTAGGCGAGCCGGAAATCGGCGTCGTCATAGATGGATTCGATCACCGGAGGCGGGCCCGCATTGAGCGAGAAGCTCTTCTGCGAGGCCTCGCTGGTGATGCACTCGGCGGCCTGCCAGGCCAGTTCCTGCTGCTCGGAGGTGCTCGCGACGGCGATGTTGATGCCGCCGAGGGTCGTCTTGGTCGGCAAGCCCTCGAAGCCCGGGTACGGCGCGAAGTCGAAGACCTTCTGCATCTCGCGGTTGAGCGGGATGACGTCGCGGTCGGACGGCGGATTCGCGCTGTCGGCGTACAGGTTCGCGTACTGCGTCAGGTCGAGGAACGGCACTGCGCCGGAGACCGCGTTCTCGCGCATGCCGGGGAACACGAAGGGCCAGTTGACCTCATACAAGGCCTTACCGCTCTCCATGCCCAGTCGGGCCGCCCCCTCGTCGGAGTTGGTCAGCGACGGGTCGGCGCCCGGTGCGGTGGCCACCGCCTTGAGCGTGCGGAGTGCACGGACCGTGGCGGCGCGATGTTCCGGGGTGTCGTTGAGGGTGACCTGGTCGGGGTTGTCGGGGTCGACGACCTGGCCGCCGGCGCTGACGAGCACCGAGTTGAACCAGACCATCAGGCCCTCATACTGCCTGCCCTGCACCATGATGTAGGTCGGTCCGCCGTTGCGGCCGCTGACCAGAGCGTCCTCGAGCATCCCGTCCCACGTCGAGGCGGGGCGTCGGCGGTCGACCTTGTCCTCGAGGACATCCTTGCGGTACCAGAGCAACTGGGTGTTGGTGGAGAACGGGATCGCGTAGAGGCGTTCGCGCTCATCCTCATCCGTCTTCCACACCGCGGTGTCGAGGGGGCCGCCGAGCGAGCGCGCGGAGACCTCCGCGGCCATCGCGTCCGGCACCGGGACCATCCAACCGGCGTCGGCGAACTCGGCGGTCCACACCACGTCCATGCCCATGAGGTCGAGCCCGGAGTCGTTGCCCGCGAGGCGACGGGCCAGCTGCAGTCGCTGATCGTCGGCACCCTTGGGCAGCGGCGTCGTGACGACCTTGTAGGCACCGTTGGAGTCGGCCGAACACTTGTCGCCGATCGCGGCGAAGGTGTCGGCACCGTCGGCCGGCGGATAGAAATTCAGTACGCCCGCTTCATATCCCGAGCCACACGCCGACAGCACGGGGAGCGCCGCGGCCGCGGCAACCGCTGCCGCGAGAACCTTTCGCCTTACGCGACTTGTGGTCCGAGAGCCGGGCGGGCCGCCCTCCGATCGCCGGGAAACCCCCGATCGGCCAGTGCGGCCCGTTCCATCATCAGTGCTGACCCTGCTCCGCACGCAGCCTCCTCGATGTCGTACGCGGCGAACACCCGAGGTGCTCCGCCGTGAGCGTCCGAGGTGCAACGCTATACGGCGCGATTCGTGACATGCAACACATCCGGGATGGGCGTGCCACTCCCCTTCTGATTGTGATCGCCCCGTGTCCCTCTAGGACAGGAGTCTCACATCGTCAGGCGGGCGAGCATGTCGCGCGCTTTCTCTGCGCTTTTCGGGTCGCAGAGGACGTCGTAGCGTCCGGCGACCAGTTGCATCGTCGACGCGAAATCGCGCTGTCCGCGGGTCGCCGCGTACGGAATCGTCGCCGAGATCACACCGAAGACCATGCCGCCCACGATGCCGGCGATGATCGGCCCGAGCGGCGAGCCGGTGAAGACGAGGGCGACGAGGCATCCGAAGAAGAACCCGAGCCAGGCGCCGGACACCAGACCGCCGCCGATCACCTTGCCCCACGTGAGGCGCCCGATGACACGCTCGACCTGCATGAGGTCGACGCCGACGATCGTGACGTCCTGGACCGTGAAGTTCTCGTCGGACAGGTAGTCCACCGCACGCTGGGCCTCGGCGTAGGTGCTGTAGGAGCCGATCGGCCAGCCCTTGGGCGGGGTCGGCAGGCCCGGCGTCTCCCGGCTCGGGCGCATGGGATTCGTCATTTTCGGGACCTCCCTTGTGGAAGTGAGTCGACGGACATCGCGGCTGATCCATACTCGCCGACGACGTTCGCCGAACCGTTGGCACTACCCTTACTCCCATGTCGTCGGTGAGCAAGGTGTTCGTGGCCAGATTAGTCGGGTTGGCCGTCCTTGGTCCCGATGGTGAATCCATCGGCCGGGTCCGGGACGTGGTGATCTCGATCCGATTGTCGGGTCAACAACCGCGCGCACTCGGCCTCGCCGTCGAATTGACCACCCGCCGAAGGATTTTCGTCCCGATGCTGCGCGTGACCGGCATCGAGCCGCGCGCGGTCACCCTCAACACCGGAACGGTGAGCCTCCGGAAGCTGCACCTGCGTCCCGGCGAGGCCCTGGCGATCGGCCAGATCCTCGACACGCGGGTCCGTGTCACCGATCCCGATCTCCCCGAGCTCGCCGACGCCGACGTGACCGTGGTCGATCTCGGTATCGAGCGCACCCGCACCCGGGACTGGGTCGTGTCGCGGGTGGCCGTCCGTGCGGGCCGCCGTGGGCTGCGCCGGCGTCACGAGACCCACGTCGTGGAATGGTCCAGCGTCCAGGGGATCACGCAGTCCTCCCTCGATCTGCCGGGACAGGGCGTCGCCCAGGCGCTGATGCAGTTCGAGGGGATGCGTCCGGCCGACGTGGCCAACGCCCTGCGCGAGCTGCCGCCGAAGCGACGTGGCGAGATCGCCGCCGCACTCGACGACGAACGGCTCGCCGATGTCCTCCAGGAGTTGCCGCCCGACGACCAGAAGGCGATGCTCACCGCGCTCGGCCGCGACCGGGCGGTCACGATCCTCGAGGAGATGGACCCCGACGACGCCGCGGACCTCCTCGGCGAGCTGCCCGACACCGAGGCCGAGGCCCTGCTCGAGGAGATGGACCCGGAGGAATCCGAACCGGTCCGCCGACTCCTGTTGCACTCCCCCGACACCGCCGGTGGTGTGATGACCTCCGAGCCGATCATCGTCACCCCGTCGACGACGATCGCCGAGGCGCTCGCCCGCGTCCGCAACCCCGACCTCACCCCTGCCGCGGCGAGCATCGTCTTCGTCGTGCGCCCTCCGACGTCGACGCCGACCGGCAAGTACCTCGGCTGCGTCCATCTGCAGGCGCTGCTGCGGGAGCCGCCCGCCCACCTCGTCGGCGGCATCCTGGACACCGACCTCGCCCAGCTGCACCCCGAGGACTCCCTGGAGACGATGACCCGCTACTTCGCCACCTACAACCTCGTCTGCGGCCCGGTGGTCGACGAGGCAGGCCACCTACTCGGCGCCGTCAGCGTCGACGACCTCCTCGACGAGATCCTGCCGCGCGACTGGCGTGAGACCGAACCCGAGGACATCGACAGGCCGTCCGGCGCCGGCGCCCAGGTGAGGATCCGATGAGCGAACAGGGCGGACGCAAACTCGACACCCCGAGCACGCGGCGCACCATCTCGTTCAATCTCGACTCCGACGTGGTCGGGATGTACAGCGAACGGGTCGCGCGGTTCCTCGGGACCGGCCGGTACCTGGCCATCCAGACCGTGGTCGTGATCGTGTGGATCGCGCTGAACCTGGTCGCGGTGACGATCCGCTGGGACCCGTATCCGTTCATCCTGCTGAATCTGGCGTTCTCCACGCAGGCGGCCTACGCCGCCCCGCTGATCCTGCTCGCGCAGAACCGCCAGGAGAACCGGGACCGGGTCGCGCTCGAGGAGGACCGGATGCGGTCGGCGCAGACCAAGGCCGACACCGAGTTCCTCGCCCGCGAACTGGCCGCCGTCCGCCTGGCCGTCGGCGACACCGTCACGCGCGACTACCTGCGCAAGGAACTCGACGACCTGCTCGACGGATTGACCGAACGGCTCGCGGCTCGCGACGCGGAGAGCTCCGACGAAGCGGACGGCGACGACCGATCCCACTAGCGAACCGTCCCCCGGCCTCGTCCGATGACCGCTCGACATCACTCCGTTATGTCACTCCAGTAACTTCTCTCCCATGAGTTTGCCGCCGTAACTTTTCGCATCGCAGCGACGAAGTGAGTGACGACGAGCAAATGTGGAGTTCGCCATTGGGTCATCAGACCCGATATGTATGGTGGGTCACAGTTCGGCCGGGGCGGGGTGTCGGTCACATGACACCAGAACCGGTCGGGCGCATTCGCTCTCGGCTCCAGGCCGTGCGGCCAGGAGCGGGCAATCACTGCGTCCTCGGGGGCAGACGTGTGGTGTTTTGACAACGGAGTACATGTGATCGTGCAGTCGGGAACGAAGAATCGGATGGCGAGCCATCCGCGGGGATCGGCGGTGAACCGCCGAGTGCACACAGCGGCGGGCCGCCCGGCGTACGGGCGCACAGCACACGACGGTGGCCGTCGGTGAGCCCGCTCGATTTGGTGCGGCGCCGTCGTGGGCCGCAGCGTCCCCTGCACTTCCCCCGCCGGGCCGCGACCATCGTCGTCGGTGGCGCCCTCGTCGGCACCATGGTCCTGGGCACCGCCTCGTCGAGCGCCCATGGCGTGCTCGCCGCGACGAACCCCGAACCCGAGGCCCCGGTCGTCGTGGCCGACGTCGTGCCGGGTTCGCCGGTCGCCCTGCTCGGTTTCGCACCGCCGCCGGAGAAGCCCGCGGCCGCCGCGCTGCCCGCTGCACAGTTCCGGATCGCGAACGATCTCCCCTCGGGTCCGCTCGGCATCCCCGGCGTGGTCCTGCAGGCCTACAAGCTCGCCGCCAACCGGGTCGGCGCCGAGAGCCCGCAGTGCAAGCTGCCCTGGTTCCTGCTCGCCGGCATCGGCCGCATCGAGTCCAACCACGCGAGCAACGGCTCGGTCGACCAGTACGGCACCACGATCAACCCGATCGCCGGTCCCGTGCTCGACGGATCGCTGGCCGGTAACGCCGTCATCAAGGACACCGACGGCGGCCGTATCGACGGTGACCCCAGGCACGACCGCGCCATGGGTCCGATGCAGTTCATCCCCAGCACCTGGGCCGCGTGGGGCTCCGACGCCAACGGCGACGGCAAGGCCGATCCCAACAACGTCTTCGACGCCACCTACTCGGCGGGTCGCTACCTGTGCGCCGGCGTCAGCGACATCATGGCCGAGGGCACCCGCGTCGCTGCCGTGCTGCGATACAACCGCTCGATGGAGTACGTGTCCAACGTGATCGGCTGGGCGACCGCCTACGCCACCGGCGTGATGCCCACCAACCCGATCCCGGAGGCCAAGCGCAAGGCGTCGAGCTCCAAGAGCAGCAAGAGCAAGTCGAGTTCGTCGTCGTCCTCGTCGACGCCGCCGTCGGGTCCGTCCTCCTCGTCGCCGTCGGTGCGCACGCCGGCACCGCCGCCGCAGAATTGCTTCATCGTCTGTCTGCCGACGATCACCCTGCCGGGACAGGCCCCGCCGCCGACCAAGAAGCAGGCACCGATCACCAAGAAGGCGCCGCAGCCGAACCCCAGGGTCGGGGTGCCCGGACCCGCGACGACTCCGGTGCCCGTCCGCTGATCCGGCCTCGTGCAACCGACCCCGGGACCACCACCGGGGTCACCCGGTGACGCCGGTACGCTGGAGCAGATGACTACAGGAGTTGCGCCCACGGAATCGGCAGTTCGCGCCGCTCTGGGCAAGGTGAAGGATCCGGAGATCGGCAAGCCCATCACCGACATCGGGATGGTCAAGTCGGTCACGATCAACGACGACGCGAGCGTCGACGTCGGGATCTACCTGACGACGTCGGGGTGCCCTCTGCGGACCGAGATCACCCAGCGCGTGGAGAAATCCGTCGCCGATGTCGCCGGTGTCGGCGCGGTTCGCGTCGAACTCGACGTGATGGACGACGAACAGCGCACCGAATTGCGCAAGAAGCTGCGCGGGGACAAGGCCGAACCGGTCATCCCCTTCGCCCAGCCCGGGTCCCTGACCCGCGTCTACGCCGTCGCCTCCGGCAAGGGCGGCGTCGGAAAGTCCAGTGTCACGGTCAATCTCGCGACCGCACTGGCCGAGCGCGGACTCACCGTCGGCGTTCTCGACGCCGACATCTACGGCCACTCCGTGCCGCGGATGCTCGGCAGCGACGCCAAGCCCACCCAGGTGGAGCGGATGATCATGCCGCCGATGAACCACGGCGTGCGGTTCATCTCCATCGGCCAGTTCACCGACGGGAACACCCCGGTCACCTGGCGCGGGCCGATGCTGCACCGCGCGCTGCAGCAGTTCCTCGCCGACGTCTACTGGGGCGACCTCGACGTCCTCCTGCTCGACCTGCCGCCGGGTACCGGCGACGTCGCGATCTCGATCGCACAGCTGATCCCGGGTGCGGAGATCCTCGTGGTCACCACCCCGCAGCAGGCCGCCGCCGAGGTCGCCGAGCGCGCCGGCGCGATCGCCCTGCAGACCCGCCAGAAGATCCTGGGCGTCGTGGAGAACATGTCCTGGCTCGAACTGCCCGACGGCACCCGCATGGAACCGTTCGGTTCGGGTGGCGGCGAGAAGGTCGCGGAGCGACTCACCCGCGCGGTCGGCGCTCCCGTCGAACTCCTGGGTCAGGTGCCGCTGGAGACCGCCCTGCGTGAGGGCGGCGACGCGGGTGTCCCGGTGGTCCTGTCGGCCCCCGACTCCCCCGCCGGATCCGCCCTGCGGGCGATCGCCGCGAAGCTCGCCGTGCGCAAGCGCGGACTGGCCGGCATGAGCCTCGGGCTCGACACCATCCGCCACTCCTGAGAGGAGTCAGGTCAGGTCGCGTCCCAGTCGGTGACGGCGGGACGACGACCGGGCCGGCGTTCGACCGGAGCACCACCCGAGGACGGCTCGGCCGACGGTGTGCCGGTGTTCTTGTCGAGCGACATCGGCGCTGACACCGGTTTGATCGGCGGCGCCGGCGTGGTGCTGCGATCGACGGTCGTGGCGTCTTCTCCGAGACGGAACAGCGAGTCGTCACCGTCCAGCAGATGCTTGGTGACGATCGAGCGCGGTGTCATGCCGCGTAGCTCGTTGAGGTCGGCGAGCGGTTTGCGCAGGTCCTCGAACTCCGGACCCAATTCGTCCTTGAGCTGGTTGGTCGCGCCGGTCGCGTAATCGCGCACCTTGCGCAGCGACTGCATCGACCACGACACCGCGCCGGGGAGTCGTTCGGGCCCGAGGATGACGAGGGCCGCCACGATCAGGATCGCGATCTCGCCCCATCCGATACTGCTGAACATCTACCTCGTCCCGGTGTCAGTCGCTCTGCGGCGTGATCTTGCCGTTGAACGTGCGCCCGTCCCGCCAGTACTGGAACGGGATCTCCTCACCGATCTTCGCGGTCCGGACCGCGACATTCAACTCGTCGGCGCTTTCGATGGGCCGTCCGTTGAACGAGGTGACGACGTCGTTCTCGCGGACACCCGCACGTTCGGCCGGTCCGCCGGACACCACGTTGCGCACCTGCGCGCCCAGGACCCGCTCGTTGCGGACCGAGCTGGCGTTGATTCCGATCTGGGCGTGGTTGACCTTGCCGTCGCGGATGAGGGCCTCGGCGATGGGCTTGGCCTCGTCGATCGGGATGGCGAAGCCGAGGCCGATGGAACCGCCGCCGGCACCGAGCCGACCTGCGGTGTTGATGCCGACGACCTTGGCGTCGGCGTTGACCAGCGGGCCGCCGGAGTTGCCGGGGTTGATGGAGGCGTCGGTCTGGATCGCGTCGATGACCGCATCGGTGTCGGACTCGGCGTCGGGTGTGAGGGCCACCGCACGGTTGGTGGCGCTGACGATGCCGCTCGTCACGGTCCGGTTGAGGCCGAGTGGCGATCCGAAGGCGACGACCTCCTCGCCGATCTGCAGATCGGCGGAACTACCGAGGACCGAGACGGTGGGATTTTTCACGTTCTCGACCTTGAGCACCGCGAGGTCGGTCTTGGGGTCACGACCGACGATGCGGGCGGCAACCCGCTGACGGTCGAAGAAGATGACCTCGAGCTTCGCGGCCTTGTCGTTCGCGGCCATCGCGATCACGTGGTTGTTGGTGAGGATGTAGCCCGACTTGTCGATGACGAAGCCCGAACCGGTCGAGTAGGCCCCGGACGCGCGGACGTCGATGGCGACGACGGACTTCTCGACGGCCCGCGCGACCTCGGCGATCGACGAGCGCGGTGCCGATCCGTCACCGGAGTCGTCGGTGGACAGCTCCACCGAATCGGTGGTCAGCGGGGCCGCGACCTCGGCGGTCCAGCGCCCCATCAGGCCGCCGACGAGAGCGATGAGCAGGGCGATGATCGCGAGCGTTGCGAGCGCGCTCCAGCTGATCCGGTTGCCCAGCAACACATCTCGAACACCGAGCTTGGGCCCGGGGTCGGTGGCCGGCGCCGCCGACGAGGTCCGCAGTGCCGGGTCGACGAGCCGCGCCGGGCTCTCCGGGTCACGCCAGGGGTCGTTGCCTCGCGGCTCCTCCTCGGTCTGGCCGTAGGAGGCGAGCGGGTCGCGCTGGAGGGTCTCGTCGGAACCCGGCGGGCGGCCGAAGGCCTCGGCGAGCACCGGATCCGGATCTGCGACGTGGGGTTGCGGCGCGGACTGACTGTTCGGCGTGGTCGCGAAGGACCCGCGAACCCCGGAGGGCCGGCCGAAGACCTGCGCGGTCGACGGCGACACCGGGGAGTGCCGTGGCCGTCCGGGCGTCAGGCGTTGGGTGTTCGGGGGATCTTCGCGGCGGGCGAACTGCGCGTCACCACCGGGAATCGAGGTGTCCTCGTCCTGCGATCCGGTTCCGTCGGCCACGTTCACCGACCCCGACGGCGGAAGTTGCGGCCACGGCCGGTCTCACGCGTGAGCGGGTTCGCGGGCGGGCGCATCGCGTCGCGGGCGCCGGGGATGCCGTCGGTCGGGGCGTCCGAGCCGAGATCGATCTCGCGGGTCGGGATCTGGGAGAGCGCACCGAGCAGCGAGGCGGGCACCGACACCTGGCCGGACTCGCGGAGTCGGGTGCGGGCCAGGGACTGGGCGTCGACGGCTGCCACACATTCGGGGCAGAGCGCGAGGTGGTGGGAGGCGCGGGCGTGTGCCGACATACCGAGCTCACCGTCGACGAAGGCGGCGACCGCCTCGGGGGCGAGATGTTCGGTGGGTGCGAAGCGGCGCCCGCCGGCGGTGCCGGGCGCACGATAGCCGCGGTTGGGCAGGAAGGACGACGGGGCCGGTGTCCAGGAGTCCGCACTCCAGGAGGACCGCCGGCGACGAAGATTTGGGGTCGGGGGCTCGACACCGCCGCCCCGGGTCGGACGCCCGCGATCGCCGTCCATCATCGTCGGTCACCCCTCTCCACGACGTGTCCGCCGCAATCCGATCTCAGCCTGCCGAGTCTGTTCGCCACGGTACTCACCGCCGGCGGACTGTGCCGCCGCGCGTGGCGTGCACGCAACGTCTCAGCTTATCCGAGTCAGACAACGACGCTCGTCGTCTCGTGGTTCCCGGACCTCGCCGACCAGACAGCGGAGGTGAGGTGTCCGACGATCGACCGATGCCGGAACGGCACGTCAGCTGTGGGCGCCGATGGCGACGGAACGGCTGCTGGTGTGGCCCTGAGCCGCCAGCGCGTCCCGGATGCTCTGCCGGCCGCGATGAATGCGGCTGCGGACGGTGCCGAGCTTGACGCCCAGCGTGGCGGCGATCTCCTCGTAGGACAGACCCTCGATGTCACACAGGACGACGGCGGCGCGGAAGTCGGGCGCCAGCGAGTCGAGTGCGCGCTGCAGATCGGGATCGAGATTGGTGGCGTCGAAGATCTGCTGCGGGTCGGGAGTGTCGGCCGGCACCCGGTCGTACTCCTCCGGCAGCGCCTCCATGCGGATCTTGCTGCGGCGGCGGACCATGTCGAGGAACAGGTTGGTGGTGATGCGGTGCAGCCAACCCTCGAAGGTGCCGGGCCGGTAGTTCGACAGCGACCGGAACACCCGGATGAAGGTCTCCTGGGTGAGATCCTCGGCGTCGTGCTGATTTCCCGACAGCCGGTAGGCCAGGCGGTAGACGCGGTCGGCGTGCTCGCGCACCAGTTCGTCCCATGACGGCATCAGCATCTCGTCGCCGGTGGCGTCGAAGCCTGCCGTGCCCGCCGGAACGGCGGACGCGTCGTCGATGGAATCGCGGGAATCGGTCATGGTGGGTGGTCGGTTCCTCTCTCGTGAACACAGCCCGGTGACCCTGAGCACTCACCGTGTGGAACAACGTCGCACCGATCGGGTATTCCCCGTTCGGCGGGCGTTCACACCAACCAGGAACGGAAATACCGTCAACCGGACGCCTTTACCCTCTCCTACCGGAGTGTGGTCGCCGTATGAGTCGGCTGAGTGTTCCCTGAGGATGTGGAGCGGCCCGGATTCGCGCAGGTCGGCGTGCCATGTCCGGGTTGTAGCGACCGGCGGTTAACCTCGACGCGTGACCGAGTCAACCCCGTCCGCCGGCCCCGATCTGATCGCCTACGCCGAGTCGGCGATCGTCGAGGACGATGCCGTCATCGCCGCCCGTGCTCGCGCCGAGGAGCTGGGCGCCACGCCCGTGAGCCCCGCGGTCGGTGCGCTGCTCGCGCTCCTGGCCCGTACCGCAGATGCCAAGGCGGTCGCCGAGATCGGGACCGGCACCGGCGTCAGCGGCCTGTGGCTGCTCAACGGCATGGCCGCCGACGGTGTCCTGACCACCATCGACCCCGAGCCCGAACACCATCGCGCCGCACGGGCGTCGTTCGCCGGGGCCGACATCTCCCCCGGCCGTACGCGTCTGATCAACGGCACGCCCTCCGATGTGCTGCCGCGCCTGTCCGACTCGTCGTACGACCTGGTCTTCATCGACGGTCCGTTGCTGGACCTGCCGCGGTTCGTGACCGAGGCGGTGCGCATGCTGCGCGACGGCGGCGTCGTGGTGGTGCACAACGCGACCGCCGACGGCACCGTGGGCGACCCGTCCCGCACCGACCCGCCGACGGCCGCTGCTCGCGAGGCCGCCCTGCTGATCGCCGACGACGAGCGCCTGCTGCCGGTCGTCATCCCGCTCGGACCCGGTGTGCTGGCCGCCGTCAAGACGCGCTGACCCGAACACAAACCCACCCTTTTTCGGCATATCCACCCCCTCGAGGGGTGCTGGGTTCGCCGAAAGAGGGTGGGTTTGCGGGTTCTACACGCTCGCCGAGCTCGTGAGGCGCCTCTACACGTCCGTCGAGAAACGGATTCCGTTGTCGGGGATCTCGATTCCCGGCCACACCCGGGCGCCGCGCAGGAGTTCGCAGCGCGCGCCGATGTCCGCGCCGTCGCCGACGACGGTGTCGCGGATCAGTGCCCGCGGACCGATCCGCGCGCCGAACCCGATGATCGAGCGCTCGACGACCGCGCCGGCCTCGATGACCGCACCGTCGAAGACCACCGCACCGTCGAGGCGGGCGCGGGGGCCGACCTCGGCTCCGCGGCCGACGACGGTGCCGCCGATGAGCAGCGCACCCGGGCCGACGCCCGCACCCTCGTGGACCAGCGACTCACCGCGCCGGTCACCGAGTGCCGGCGACGGCGCGATGCCGCGAACCAGGTCGGCCGAACCGCGGACGAAGTCCTCCGGGGTGCCCATGTCGCGCCAATAGGCGTGGTCGACGTGCGCGTGGACGTGCTTGCCCTCGGTGAGCAGACGCGGGAACACCTCGCGCTCCACCGAGACGGGCACGCCGTACGGGATCGACTCGATGATCTCGCGCTCGAAGACGTAGGTGCCGGCGTTGATCTGGTCGGTCGGCGGGTCCTGGGTCTTCTCCAGGAAGGCGGTGACCCGACCGTCGGCGTCGGTCGGCACGCAGCCGAACGCGCGCGGATCGCTGACCCGGACCAGGTGGATGGTGACGTCGGCGTCGGCCTTGCGGTGGGTGTCGATGACGTCGCGGACATCGGTGCCGCCGAGCACATCGCCGTTGAAGACGACGATGGTCTTGGCGGTCAGCTCGTCGAGGACGTTGCGGATACCGCCACCGGTTCCGAGCGGCTCCTCCTCGGTGACGTAGCGCATGCTGAGTCCGAGCTTGGAGCCGTCACCGTAGTACTCGCTGAACGTCTCGGCCTTGAACGAGGTGCTGAGGACCACATCGCGGATACCGGCGGCCTGGATGCGCGACAGCAGGTGGGTGAGGAAGGGCAGGCCCGCGGTGGGCAGCATCGGCTTGGGTGCCGAGAGGGTGAGCGGGCGGAGCCGGGTGCCCTTGCCGCCGACGAGGACGACCGCCTGGACGTCCTCGGCGACCGGACCCGATCCCCCGACGGCTTCACTCCCCACCGAGTCGCGCACGGTGTACTGATCCACTTGATCGGTCCCTTCTTCGTGATGATCGGTACTCACTTCAGCACCTATCCGTTGGTTTCGCTCGTCGGGGTGTCCTGGGCCGACAGCGCGCGGCGGGCGGCCCGTACCGCGAGCCGGGAGCGCACGGCCAGTCCGGCCCGTAACGCCAGCCGCAGCGGTGCGCGTAGGACGCCGGGGTTGCGGTCGGCCTGGAACCGGTACGCGCTCTCGTGGTGCGCGGGCAGCATCTTCTCCGGGTGCCGGCCCGCACTGTGTCCCTTGGTGTGCACGATCTCGGCGGAGGGCACGTAGACGTTCTGCCAGCCGGCCTTGCCGAGTCGGTCGCCGAGGTCGACATCCTCCATGTACATGAAGTAGCGCGGATCGAAGCCGCCGACGGCGTCGAAGGCCTCGCGTCGCATCAGCAGGCACGAGCCGGACAACCAGCCGACGGCCCGTTCCGACGGGGCCTCGTCGTCGGCGCGGTAGGCCGCGGTCCACGGGTTGGACTTCCACACCGTGCCGAGGATGGCGTGGCCGGTACCGGAGACGAGGTCCGGGACGCGACGCGCCGACGGGTAGACCGTGCCGTCGGGTTCGCGGATCAGCGGTCCGAGCGAACCGGCACGCGGCCAGCGCCGGGCGGCGGCGAGCAGCTCGTCGATCGAGCCGGGCTTCCACTCGACGTCGGGGTTGGCGATCAGCACGAACTCGATGTCGGGATCGAGTTCGGCGACGCCGCGGTTCATCGCGCGCCCGTAGCCGAGGTTGCCGCCGGTACGGACCAGCGTGACGGACTCGTAGTCCTGCTCGGCCTTCTCGGGTGCGCCGTCGTCGGAGCCGTTGTCGGCGATGATGACCTGCGGCATCACGTCGGTCACGGCGTCGAGACTGCGGAGGAATGTCGCGAGGTGATCACCGGAGGAGTAGGTCACCGTGACGACGGCTAGCTGAGCGGGCACCGGCTCAGGGTAACGAACCCTCTGACGCGGCGATCGACGCGTGCAGCGCGGCACGCCAGTCCCGCAGCGGGGTCAACCCTGCCGCGGCCCAGGAACGCCCGGAGAGCACCGAGTAGGCCGGGCGCGGTGCCGGGCGCGGAAACTCCGCCGTGGTCGTGGGCAGCACGCGTGACCGTTCGGCGCCGACCTCCTCGAAGACGGCCGCGGCCACGTCGAACCAGGTCGCGCGGCCCGCGTTGGTGGCGTGCAGGACGGCACCGGTGACCTCGGGGCGGGGCCCGGCGGCGACGAGTTCCCACAACCCGTCGGCGAGGTCGAGGCAGTAGGTGGGCGATCCGAGCTGGTCGTCGACGACCGACACGGTGTCGCGGGACTGCTCGAGGCGCCGCATCGTCCCGACGAAGTCGCGGCTCTCGGGACCGCCGGTGTACACCCAGGCGGTGCGCACGACGGTCGCGCGCGGGTCCGCCTCGAGGACGGCGCGTTCGCCCGCCAGTTTGGTGGCCCCGTAGACGGTGGCCGGTTCGCCGCTCACGTCGTCGGGTTCGTAGCCGTCGGGGCGGTCGGTGTCGGGTGCGGCACCCGGGAACACGTAGTCGGTGGAGACGTGGATCAGCCACGCCCCCGCGGCGGCGGTGTTGGCGGCGAGCACGGCGGGACCGCTGACGTTGACGCGGCGTGCACCGGCGAGGTCCGACTCGGCACCGTCGACGTCGGTGTAGGCGGCACAGTTGACGACGACGTCGTCGGGGCCGAGGTCGCCGAGCGCGGCCGCCACCGACGTCTCGTCGGCGATGTCGATGTCGGCCGAGGTCAGGGGGCGCCACACCACGGAATCGGGTGCCTGCGCCGACCTCCCCTGGAGTGCGCTGCCGAGCTGACCGCCGGCGCCGACGATGTACACGGTGGGGGTGCTGGGCGTGACACGCATGCGCTCCATCGTGCCGCAGACCACGGTGGTCCACGACTCCGCCGTCATCCACGTGACGACCGCTACTCCACTCCTCGGCGTTGCGTTCTCGAATTCCCGAATCACTTCAGTAGCCTGGCGACAGCACAACACCAACTTTCACTTCTGCACCGACAATCCCAGGGCGCGGACCTACCGGGCGCCACCGTCGAGCAGCATGATGACCTCGAAAGGGACCGCTGACCAGTGGATTCACCATCCGACGGCGCACGTGGGCGGCCGCGCCCCCGGCGTGCGGTACCGCCGGAGCCGGGTAACCGGCGCACTCCGGATGCCGAGAACGGCCGACGGCCCGTGCGCGGCGAACGCGCTGGTGAACCGGGACGGCCTCCCCAGGCTGCCCGCCCGCGTCCCGTGGACGCCGAGGCGGCCGGTCCGCGACGCCGCGTGGTTCGGCGTGCTCCCGAGCAACCCAACCGAGCCGACTCCGCGCAGCGTGCGCGCCGCCAGCCGCCCCCGGAACGGATCCCCGCCCGGGACGAGGGGATGCCCCGACGACGCCCCGCCGCCGAGCGTGATCCCCGACGGCGCGTGCCCCCGCAGGATCCGGCATCGCCCCGCCGTCCGCGTCGTGCCGACGAGCCTCTCGGTCGACGCTCGTCCGGCGAGATCCACACGCGATCGAAGCCCGCCGAACGTCAGCGTCCCGCGCCGCAGGATTCCGCCCGTAAACGCCGGCCCCGACCCGACGCCGAGCAGGCTCCGGCTCCGGCTCCGAAGAAGAAGAGCGCCGCGAAGAAGGCCGGACCGGCAAAGGCGGCGGGACCTCGGAAGGCCGCCGCCCCGAAGGCCGGTGCCCCGAAGTCGGCCGCTCCCAAGGCGACTGCCGACCAGGGTTCGGTCCAGAACGCCGTCCCCAGCAAGGGCGCACCGAAGACTGGGACACCCTCGAAGACCGCCTCCGGCGCTCCTCGACGTAGGAAGCGCGGATCGGCAGCCACCGCCGGCGCCGCCGCGGTGACCGAGAAACTCGCGGTGAGTGCAGAATCCACCGCATCCGCGACGCCGCCGACCGCGCCGCCCGGCACCTCGTCGCGCCCGCGCGCCCATTGGGCGTCGGGAGCCGGGTGGGGTCGTGCGCTGATCGCGATCGCATCGGTCGCCGTGCTGCTGTGTACCGGTTACGCCTGGAACACGATGTCCGATCTCGAGACCCGCATCACGCAGCTCGGTGGCCTCGGCCTGGGCGGCGCGAAGGACGGCGCCGTCGACATCCTGTTGGTGGGCACCGACTCCCGCACCGACGCGAAGGGCAACCCGCTCTCGCCGGAGGAGATCAAGCTCCTCCGTTCGGGCGAGGAGGTCGCCACCAACACCGACACCATCCTGCTGGTGCGTATCCCCGAAGACGGTTCGTCGGCCACCGCGATCTCGATCCCGCGTGACTCCTACGTCGACGTGCCGGGAATCGGCATGAGCAAGATCAACGCCGCCTACGGCACCACCCGCGAGGGCGTGCGCGCCCGCGCCGTCGAAGCCGGGCAGTCACCCGAGGAAGCGGAGAAGGAAGGCACGCTCGCGGGCCGGAAGGCATTGGTGGACACCGTCGCCAACCTCACCGGCGTCCAGGTCGACCACTACGCGGAGGTCGGTCTGCTCGGCTTCGTCCTGCTGACCAATGCGGTCGGCGGCATCGACGTCTGCCTCAACGCGCCGGTCCGGGATCCGTTCAGCGGCGCCCGGTTCCGCAAGGGTGTCCAGACGCTTGACGGTCCCCGCGCCCTGAGCTTCGTGCGTCAACGTCACGGCCTCCCCCGTGGCGACCTCGACCGCATCACGCGCCAGCAGGCCTTCATGGCGTCGCTGACCCAGAAGGTGCTCTCCGCAGGCACTCTCACCGATCCGGGCAAGCTCTCCGAGATGCAGAACGCGGTGGCGCGCTCCATCGTGATCGACGACGGCTGGAACATCATCAACTTCGCCGAGCAGCTCAAGGATCTCAGCGGTGGCCGCGTGAAGTTCGCGACCATCCCGATCGTGACCGAGCAAGGCTGGAGCGAGGACGGGCTGCAGTCCGTCGTCGAGGTCGATCCGCAGGCGGTGAAGACCTACACCAGCAATCTCCTCACTCCGCAGCAGGCGGCGGGCGACACCCAGCGCGGCGACTTCAAGGTCGACGTCGTCAACGCCGGCACGATCGATGGGCTCGGCTCGAATGTCGCGAACATCCTGACCAACAAGGGTTATCAGTCCGGTGACACCTCGAGCGGCAAGGCCGACACCAAGGACTCGGTGGTCTACGCCAAGGAGAACGGCGACGCCGCCCGACTGCTCGCGAAGGACCTCGGCGGCGTGAAGGTCGTCGAGGACCCGAATCTCGCCGACGACCAGCTCAAGGTGATCCTCACCAACACCTACGCCGGACCGGGCGGGCTCGGCGACACCGGCGACCAGACCGACAACACCCCGGCCAGTGAGCGCGTCGGCAACAAGCGGCCGCCGATCACCGCCGGGACCAAGGGGCCGATGTGCGTGAACTGACCACTCCGAACACCGTCGCCGACGCGATCTTCGGTGCGGTGACCGATCATTCGCGTCCGCTGCTGACCTACTACGACGAGGCGACGGGCGAGCGTACCGAGTTGTCGGCGGCCACCCTCGGCAACTGGGCGGCGAAGACCGCCAACTATCTGACCGACGAGATCGGCGTGGGTGCCGGGGATGTGGTGGTCGTGGACCTGCCCGAGCACTGGCAGACAGCCGGAATCGTGCTCGGCGCACTGTGGTCCGGCGCCGATGTCCATCTCCCGGGACCGGACGCCACGGAGGCCGCGTCGGAAGCGCTGGTGGTCTTCACCTCTCGCGACCGGCTCGACGACCATCCCGACGCCGACGAGGTCGTGGTGGCGTCGCTCGATCCGTTCGCCCTACCGCTGCGTGACCTTCCGCCCGGGGTCGGCGACTACGGCAGCGTCGTACGGGTGCACGGCGACCAGTTCGTCTCCCGGTCCCCCGCGGTCGAAGCGCTCGACGGCGCCCCGACGGCCGAGGTGATCACCGAGGCCCGCACGGTCGCCGAGCGGGACGGCATCGGCGCCGGCACCCGGGTGGTGTCGACGCGCCCCTGGCACGGCGCATCCGACGTTCTCGCGCACCTGCTCGCGCCGATGATCGCCGGCGGAAGTCTCGTGCACGTCGCCAACGCGGACGCGGAGCGGGTGACTGCGATCGCCGAGGTCGAGAAGGCCGGCGTCATCCTCGCCGAGTGAGTTCTCGATAGCCGCAAATGCCGCGCGACCCCGCGGGAGCAGACACCAAGGCCCCGCGGGATCGCGGGTTTTGAGGCACAGTGGGCACATGCGACTACCTGACGCACTGGCCCGGTTCAACAAGATCGTCACCAATCCGATCCAGCGGATGTGGGCGCCTCATCTGCCCCCGTTCGCCATGGTCGAGCACGTCGGCCGCAAGTCCGGGAAGACCTATTCGAACCCGGTACTGGCCTGGGTGGACCGTGACAAGCTCACGATCGTCCTCACCTACGGCAGGCACACCGACTGGGTGCGCAACGTACAGGCGGCGGGTTCGTTCACCATCGTCCGCAAGGACAAGCGCTATCGGGTGACCGGACCCCGCGTCGTACCGTCGGACTCCCCCGACCTCGCCGGCGGCGCGAAGATCTTTGCGATGCCGTTCGAGTCGGCGCTCCTCGGCACCCTCCACAAGGACTGACCGACGATGGCCGACGATCCGCTCGACGACTTCGCCGCGGAGGACGTGACCCTGCGCGGCGACACCCGTCGCGTCTACCGCAAGGGCACTGGCCCCGCGGTCATCGTGATCGCCGAGATGCCGGGCATCAGCCCGAAGGTCGCCAATGTGGCCCGGCGCATCGCCGATCTGGGCGCGACGGCCGTCATGCCGTCGCTGTTCGGGGTCGACGGCCAGGACCCGCGACCGGACAATCTCGGTCGCATGGGAGCGGTGCGCAACATGCTGGGCACCATCACCAAGACCTGCATCACCCGGGAATTCACCATTCTCGCAACGGGAAAGACCTCACCGGTCGCAGCGTGGCTGCGCGAACTCGCCGCCCTCGAGCACGATCGCTGCGGCGGTCCCGGCGTCGGCGCAGTCGGGATGTGTTTCACCGGCGGGTTCGCGCTGGCGATGGCCACCGACGAACGAATGGTGGCGCCGGTGCTCTCCCAGCCGTCGTTGCCGTTCGCGGTGCTCCCCGGGCGCGCCCGCGCGATCGACGTCGACGCCGCAGACCTCGCCAAGGTCCAGGCGCGGTGCGCACGCGGTCTCGAGGTGATGGGTCTGCGCTTCGCCGGCGACCAACTCTCGCCGCGGTCGCGCTTCACCCATCTCCAAGAGCTTCTCGGCGATTCGTTCATCGGGATCGAGCTCCCCGACGAGGCGGCGAACCCGGATTCGATGTTCCCCCGGCCGCATTCGGTGCTGACCGAGGATCTCTACGACGAACCCGGACAACCCACCAGGGAGGCCTTCGACCGGGTGATGGACTTCTTCACCGACAAACTCGGCTTGCCGCCCACCGCCCCGGAATCCCCTGCCGCACAGGGCTAGTCGCCGAGCAGCTCCTGCTGCAGCGCGGCATCCTTGTCGAGGACCATCTGCTCGAGGCCCTTCTGGAACGACACCATCCGTTCCTGCAGGGCGGGGTCGGACGAGGCGAGGATGCGTACGGCGAGCAGCCCGGCGTTGCGCGCTCCGCCGACCGAGACGGTCGCGACGGGCACACCCGCGGGCATCTGGACGATCGACAGCAGCGAGTCGAGGCCGTCGAGGTGACGCAGCGGCACCGGCACACCGATGACCGGGAGCGGCGTCGCCGAGGCGACCATTCCCGGAAGATGCGCTGCCCCACCGGCTCCCGCGATGATGACCTCGATGCCGTTGGCGGCGGCGCCGGCGGCATAGTCGAGCATCCGCTGCGGGGTGCGGTGTGCGGAGACGACGCCCACCTGGAACGGTACGTCGAACTCGGCGAGCGCCTCCGCGGCGGCCTTCATCGTCGGCCAGTCGGAGTCGCTGCCCATGATCAGGCCCACCCGGGGACCCCGGAACTCTGCGGTCTCACTCATGAATGCACATCCCATCCGTCGGTCCACGTCGCGTGCGACATCCACTGCGCGGCACGCTCGGCGCGCTCACGCACCGATTCCATCGATTCACCCTGGCGGCCGACGACATTCACGTGGCCGATCTTGCGGTCGCGCCGCTCGCCCTTGCCGTACAGATGCACCTTCGCCTCGGGCATGCGCGCCATCAGGTGGTGCAGACGCTCGTCCATGGACATCTCCGGGGCTTCCGGTGCGCCCAGGATGTTGGCCATCACGGTCAGCGGCGAGGTCGGCGCGGTGTTGCCCAGCGGGTAGTCGAGGACGGCACGCAGATGCTGCTCGAACTGCGAGGTGACCGCGCCGTCCATCGTCCAGTGACCGCTGTTGTGCGGACGCATCGCGAGTTCGTTGACGACGAGCTCCCCGTCGACGGTCTCGAAGAGTTCCATCGCCATGACGCCGACCACGCCGAGTTCATCGGCCAGACGCAACGCCATCTGCTGGGCCCGCTCGGCGACCTCGTCGGAGAGATCCGGTGCGGGCGCGAGCACGACGGCGCACTGGCCGTGACGCTGGATCGTCTCCACGACCGGCCACGCGGCGCCCTGCCCGAACGGGGACCGAGCGATCATCGCCGACAGTTCGCGGCGCATGGGAACCTTCTGCTCGGCGAGCAGGGCCGGTGCGTCGGACGGGTACTCGTCGAAGACCGCGAGCGCCTCGTCGGCGCCGTCGACCAGCCAGACCCCGCGGCCGTCGTATCCGCCGCGGACCGCCTTGATGACGATCTCCCACTCGTTGGCCTCGCCGAACTCGCCGAGACGCGCACGGGCGGCCTCACGGTCGCCGGCGAGATCGGCGAACGCCGGTACCGGCAGACCCAGCTCGGCCAGCCGCACGCGCATGGCCAGCTTGTCCTGGGCGAAGTGCAGCGCCTTCGACGGCGGGAGGACTGCCACCCCTTCGGCTTCGAGCGCCTCCAGGTGCGCCAGCGGCACACCCTCGTGGTCGAAGGTCAGTGCGGCGGCACCTGCGGCGGCGCGGCGGAGATCGTCGAGTTCGTCGTGCGAACCGAGGACTATGTCGGCGCTCACCTGCGCGGCGGGATCGGACTCGGACGCGGCCAGGACGCGCAGACACTGGCCGAGGGCGATCGCGGCCTGATGGGTCATCCGGGCGAGTTGTCCGCCGCCGATCATCGTGACCTTCGGCATACCCGACGCTGCACCGGCACTCCGTGCCGCTTCGGGAGTGGGAGGCACCGTGGAATTCGAGGTCACCGGCCCGTTTTCGGGCCCTTCATCCGGCACGCGAGGATTCACGCGAACCATCGTTCCATGTCCGGTCCGTCATCCGCACAACCGCCCGGAGAACTGTCCCGACCGATTTGTTTCGTACACTCGGATCTTGTGCCATTGATCGACGAGCTGATCGCTCGCCTCCCAGCGCCGGTCCGACGGCTCGTCATGCGGCACCACGAACTCATCAAGTTCGCGATGGTCGGCGGCACGACGTTCGTCTTCGACCTCGCCATCTTCTACAGCCTCAGTCTCACGATCCTCGAGACCAAGCCGGTGATCGCCAAGGTCATCGCCGGTGTGCTGGCGACGATCCTCAGTTACATCCTCAACCGCGAGTGGGCCTTCAAGAACCGCGGGGGCCGGGAGCGGCACCACGAGGCGCTGCTGTTCTTCATCATCAGCGGGATCGGTGTCATCCTGCAGGCCGCACCGCTGTTCATCGGCAACAACGTCTTCGACATGCGGTCCAACCTCAGTGTGTCCGAGGTCGTCGTCGTCGACTTCGTCCTCGGCTACATCATCGGCAACCTGATGCAGATGGCCTTCCGGTTCTGGGCGTTGCGCAAGTTCGCGTTCCCCGAGGAGCTGCTGCGCGGCGGCGATGCCGGGTCCACCGACCTGCACCCGACGCTCGCCGAACTCAACGATGAGGAACTCGGTCACGCGTGATGCCGGTGTCCGAGTCGTCCTGACCCGGATCCTCCTGCTCGTCCGGGTCCTCGCCGTAGCCGCTCGCATACTGGGCCGGGACGACGATCGCGAAGACCGGGGGACGCCGCACGGTGAGTTCCAGTCGTCCGCCGTCGGCCTCGATGAGCGCCCGTGCCAGGGACAGTCCGACGCCGCTGCGACCGGCACCCGGCCGTTTCCCGGCCGAGAAGCCGCGCCGGAAGATGTGCGCGGAGATCTCGTCAGCCACTCCCTCGCCCTCGTCGGCGACCGTGATGCGGACCAGGTCACCGGCTTGCAGCGTGCTCACGTCGATCCGGCACATCCCGCGGCCGTGCTGTAGCGCGTTGTCGACGAGCACGCTGACCGCCTCGCGTAGGCGCCCGGACTGCGAGGTGAGTGCCTGGGGCGCCCCGTCGACCTCCACGGTCAGCTCGCGGCCCTGGGCGTCGAAGGCGTGGCGGAAGTCCTCGACCAGCGTGGTGAGCATCTCCCCGACGTCGATGAAATGCGGTGCGGGTTCGTCGGCGCGCGAGGCCTCCACCAATTCGTCGAGTTCGGTGGCCAGTCGTTCGACCTGATCGAGTGCGGCCTCGGCCTCGGTGACCACGGCCGGATCCTCGTGCAGTGTCAGCTCCTCGAGTCGCAGCTGGATGGCGGTCAGCCGGCTGCGCAGCTGATGCGATGCATCGCCGGCGATCTCACGCTCCCGCTCGATCCGCAGCGCCTGCGCGGTGTTGGCGTCGGCGAGCGCCCTGGACACCCGGTCGAGCTCGGCGATGCCGTACATCTTCCATTCGGTGCGGAAGTCGGCGCGCCCGAGCGTCGCCGCCCGGTCGGCGAGATCGGTCAGGGGGTCGACGATCCGGCCGGCGGTCACGGCGGCCACCACCGATCCGCCGATCACCGAGGAGAGCACGACGAGCAGGACGATCCCGGTCGCGGTCATCTGGTCGTCGCGGACTTCGTCGCGCGGGATGGACAGGGTCAGCATTCCCGCGGAGCCGAGGCCGATGGATTCCGACAGCCGGGGACCCCCGATGTCGGCGCCCACGACCAACCGCTGGGCCGTCCCCTCGAGATCCGGATAGGTGATCGTCAGACGTCCGTTCGGCGGCAGGAGCAGTTCGAAGGACTCCCGGTTGACCGAGTCCCGCGGGATTCGCCCGTCGGCGCCCTCCTGACGGATGAGCTGATCGGCGATGATCTTGAGCCGGTTGTCGAGGTCCTGGTGGGCGTTGTCGGCGACCCACCACCAGGCGACCACGCTCAGCGGGATGCCCAGCAGACAGCCGACCGCGATCAGGACACCGATCATGGTCGTGAGCAGGCGTCGCCGCATGGACGCCGGGCGGCGCATCGAGGCCGGTCGCATGGGCATCGGCTCAGGGGTCGAACCGGAAGCCGACGCCGCGCACGGTCACGATGTGCCGCGGGCGGCTGTGCCGGTCGTCGCCGATCTTCCGGCGCAGCCACGAGATGTGCATGTCCAGGGTCTTCGACGACCGCAGATCCGCCGACCCCCAGACCTCGGTCAGGATCTCCTCGCGCGTCACGACCTCGCCGGCGCGCTCCATGAGGAACCGCAGGAGATCGAACTCACGGTTCGCCAGGGTGAGGTCCTGGCCGTCGGCCAGGACGCGACGCGCCCGGGCGTCGAGCCGGATCTCGCCGCCCTCGAGGACCTCGTCCCCGTCGCCGGGCTGACGGCGCCGCAGCAGGGCGCGCACGCGGGCGAGCAGTTCCGCGAGCCGGAAGGGTTTGCCCACGTAGTCGTCCGCCCCGGCGTCGAGCCCGACGACGAAGTCCACCTCGTCGGTGCGCGCGGTGAGCATGAGGACCGCAAGCGCGGGCCGTTGGGCACGCACGCGTCGACAGACCTCGAGTCCGTCGAGAACCGGGAGCCCGAGGTCGAGGATGAGCAGCTCGTAATGGCTGTCGAGCGCCTTCTCGAGCGCGTCGGCGCCGGTGCTCACGACCTCGCACCCGTAACCCTCACGTGTCAGCGCACGTGCGAGCGGTTCGGCGATCGCGGCGTCGTCCTCGGCGAGCAGCACGTTGGTCAACGTTCCCGCGCCCCGCTGTTGTCGGGACGATCGGCGGGTTCGTCCGGGTCGCCGTAGCCGGAGTCGGGGTGGTCGTCGTCGCCGTACATGTCGAGCACCTCGTGATAGAGCAGGGAGTGGACCTTCTCCACCTGCGGGATGTCGTCGAAGGACAACGGCTCGTCGGAGGCCGACTCGATGACCAGCGTGCCGGTCCGCAGCATCCGGTCGATCACGCCGTGGCGGAATTCGACGGTGTTGATCCGCCGGATCGGGATGTCGATCCCGGACCGCGTGAGGATTCCGTTGCGGAACATCACCCGGCGGTCGGTCAGCACGAAGTGCGTTGTCTTCCAGGACAGCAGCGGGCGGATGAAGTACCAGATGAGGCCGAGCGCCCACACCACGCCGACGACGATCAGCAGGACCGTCCGCGGGGTCGAGCTCAGCGACGACCCGGCGATCACGCCGGCGAGGACACCTGCGGCCGCGGTGATGATCCCGAACAGCAGGAACGGCCCGAGCAGACACTTCCAATGAGGGTGCCGGTGGAGAACCACACGTTCACCGGGCGCCAGGTTCTCCCGCGGGTAAGCCATGCCTCTCAGCATAATCGGGACGGGCGTGCCCGGGGGGCACGCTGAGTAGACTGCGAGGCACCAGTACCGATCGACTGCCGGGCACGTTGGGGCGGTCGGCGAGGAGAGATGTGATGACCTACCAGGACCCGCGGGGCCCGCACCGCGATCCCGATCCCCGGACCGCCCGCTACGAGTCCGGCTACAACCCCGATTCGCGTGCCTACAGCCAGCAGGGCGCGCCCTACGAGGAGCCGTACCGCGACCAGTACCCCGCCGAGCCCTACGGCGGCGGCGACGCCTACCGCGCCGCGGGCGGATATGCGGAGCAGCCGCGGCCGGCGCGGGCGCCGCGACGCGGCCCGGACGTCAACCCGGTCACCTTCGCCGGTGGAGTGGTGATGACCGGTGTGGTCACCGGCCTGGCGGCCTGGCTGGTCGCGTGGATCATCTCGGCCTTCGTCGAGAAGGTGAACGAGTCCGGCAAGCTCGGGGTGTGGAATCCGGTGGCGGCCAGCGAGATCTGGTTCGGCGTCGTGGGCTTCCTGTGCGCGCTCGCCGCGGGCGCCCTCTGGTACGTCCTCCAGCTGATCACGCCGGCGCCCAACCAGTTCTACCGCTGGATCGTCGGCCTGCTGCTGGTCGCCGCGGTCCTGATTCCGATCCTCACCTACCAGCAGACCTCGGTCGGCATCGAGACCGCGATCCTGCACTTCGTCATCGGCCTGCCGCCGTTGACGATCATCCCCGCGATGGGCATCAAGAGCCTGCAGCGTCCTGCCGGCTGAACCCCGTTTTCTCCGCCGGCTGAGCCCCGTTTTCTCCGCCGGCTGAGCCCCGTCGAAGTCAGACCGGCCGGAGGTGCGTGACGTCGCCTGCGGCCGCGATCACCTGCCGACCGTCGGCGTCGACGACGATCCGCCCGGATGCGTCGACGCCGGTCGCGGTGCCGACCACCTCCTCGTCGCCGGGCAGCACCAGCCGTACGCGGCGCCCGATGGTGTCGCTGTCCTCCCGGTAGCGGGCCGCGAGTCCGTCGACGTCGTGCGGCCAGAGGTCGAGCAGCTCCGACAACGCCCGCAGGTACGACGCCGCGAGCTCGGTGAGCGGGACGTCTCTGCCGGTCGCCAGCTGCAGCGAGGTCGCGGTGGGAACCGGCAACTGCTCCTGCGTCATCGTCGTGTTGAGCCCGGTGCCGATGACCGCCACTCCCCCGTCCCCGCCGCGGGTGTGGGGCGAGCGCGTGTACTCCGACAGGATTCCGGCGGTCTTGCGCCCCTCGATGAGAACGTCGTTGGGCCACTTGAGAGTCGGCCGTACGCCTGCGGCCTCACCGATGCCCTGGACCGCGGCGAGGCCGGCCAGCAGCGACAGCCAACCGAGATGCTCGGTGTGCTCGCCGACCTCGACCGCCGCCGACATCGCCAGCTGGGTCCCACGCGGCGCCGTCCACGTCCGCGCGTGACGCCCGCGGCCCGCGGTCTGATCGGTGGTCAGGCGCACCGTCCCGTCGATCGATTCGGTGGCCGCGCGTGTCACGAGATCGGCGTTGGTCGACCCCGTCGCGTCGACCACCTCGATCCGGTGCCAGCGCGTGTCGGCGAGTCGGGTGCGGAGCAGGTCGGCGTCGAGGGTCATGTCTGAAGAACCTACTGCTCGCCCGAACCCGACTACCCGCATGCTCCCCACCCGCGAGGCACGTCGCTCAGCCGACTGTCGCCGGGACGGTGCGCTCCCGGAGTGTGCCGGGCGCGTACGCGGACCGAGCCAGACCGCGACGCTGCAGTTCCGGGAGCAAGCCGTCGAGGACCTCGGCCAGATAGTGCCTGGTGATCAACCCCGCGCCGCCCCGGTGGAAGAGGAATCCGTCGCCGCCGACGACCTCCATAGCCTCCTCCATCTGGTCGGCGACAATTGCCGGCGTACCCACAAGGGCGAGTGAGGTGGAGTCGCCAGTGCTTCCCAGCACCTTGCGCAACGACGATCCCCTCGTCTGGCGCTTGATCGAGTCGAGGATGCTCTGCGCTCCGTTCGTCGTGGCGTCTTCCGGGACGGGGCTGTCGAAGTCATACTGCGAGAAGTCGATCTCGGAGATGTTCGACAGCTGGACCATCCGACGGAGAAAGTGATCGCTGTCCGGCGAGTAGAACCGATCGCGTTTCGCCCGCGCCTCGGCGTCGGTCTCGCCGAGGATCGGGACGACCATGAACAGGACCCGGCAACGGTCGGGGTCCCCGCCGGAGCGTTCGATGCGCTCTCGGATTCCATCGCGGTACGCCTTCATCGCCTCGAGGCCGACCGGTACCGACACGATGACATCGGCCCACGTCGCGGCGAAGTCCATCCCGGCAGATGAACCGCCGGCCTGGCACAGCAAGGGGCGGTCCTGGTGGCTAAGCCGCGCCGCCGGCCCGTCGATCACGTAGTGTTCGCCTCGATGTTCGACGCGGTCGCCGCTTTCCCACATCGCGCTGACGGCCCGGAGGTACTCGTCGGATCGTTTGTAGCGGTCGTCGTGCTCCCACAGTTTTTCCAGACCGACGTTCTGCGCCGCCAGATCCTCGAAGGAGGTGACGATGTTCCAACCGCAGCGGCCGCCACTGAGTTCGTCGAGGGTCGACTGGATCCGGGCCAACCGGTCCGGCGGGTAGAGACTCGTGCTCATCGTGGTCACGATCCCGAGGTGCTCGGTTTCCTGTGCGATCGCGGCCGCCAGGGGGATCGGATCGTGTTTTGGTGCCTTCACGGTCGCCTTGAACTCGGCAACCATGTCGCCGCCGAAGTTCTCCGGGACCACGCTCGAGTCCTCGAGCATGATGAAGTCGATGCAACTCCGTTCGAGGGCCTTCGCCATGTCGATGTGGAAGGAGCCGTCGAGCCAAGCCTGCGGGTTGGTCCCCGACCACGGCCGGTTCCAACCGGTCGGGGTGTAGTTGACGAACCAGGCGAGCGTCATCGGCGATCTCATCGCGCAACCGCCTCGGCGCGAGCGCGGACGCCACCTGCACGGAACTCGAAGTCGCCCGGATCGAGACCAAGGCGATCTCTCAGCAGTTGCCCGTGTGGCGGAGTGCTCGGTGCAGGAAACACTTCGTGGAGAACCTGGCCGAACAAGCCGCCGAGTCCGACGTCGGAGATCGCGTAACCGTCGGCCTCGCTGGGCGGCATCGACAATACGTCTTCTGCCCGTACCCGCAGCAGCACTCGCTTGCCGGAACGGCGTCCGGCGTCGACGTCGTGCTCGTTGTCGACCACCAAGACATCTGTCTCGACCGGATCCACTGTGCCGCTGTTCATGTCGGAGAAGGTCACCGGACGTCCCTGCGGTGGCCGCGGGGCGTTGAGCGGACCACGGGTCGAGTAGTACGGCCCGCGGTAGTCGACCACGTGAACAAGATCCGCGTCGACGTACCGGCCCGATTCAACATCGGCAATCACCGAATTCGGCTCCCACGAATTCCACAGGGCCGCAGTCGCTCCGAGATAGTCGCTCAGCGCGGACTCGATCTCCCCGCTCTCGGAACCGTGCACCGTCCAACGACCTGAGTCGTCGGTGCTCAGGGTTTCCGGACGCTTTGGCGAGACGAACCACCCCGCACGCCCGTGTGACATCGCGTCCAACGTGTTGAGAGCGCGAGCGGTCAGGAACGGTGGTTGGCTCCACGGCGACAACGTCAACACCAGACCGATGTGCTGAGCCCTCCGCGCAACGGAGGCGGCGACCAGCAAGGGATCCGCGGCGCCGGTCGCCGTGTCCTCGGTCGGCAGGACGACGGCATCGACACCGGCCAGGTCGAGTTCGACCACGGCACGCGACAACGCGGCCGCATTTGCGTGTTCCAGGAACCACACCACCGGTGGTGCGACTGTCATGGTTCTCCCAGGGTTTGGGGCAGGCTGAACTGCCGGTCAGATGAAGGAGGTCAGGTTCTCGCGGAGAGTTGGGTGCGCGTAGTCGGTCCGCAACAACCCGCGTCGCTGCAGCGCGGGAGACAGGCCGTCGGTGACCTCCGCGATCGACTGTCTGCTGATCGGCTGACCGTAGATGAGGAAGCCGTCGCCGCCGACCTCCTGCATGAACTCGCCCATCTGCGCGGCAACGGAATCGGGGGTCCCGACCATCTCGGTCGTCTGGACACGCATCCCCGAGAACCCTTCGCGGATCGTCTTGCCGGCGAGCTGCTTTCGCCAGATCTCCAGGGTGCTCTGATGACCGTTCGTCGAAACATCCTCGGGGATCGGCCGATCCGGATCGAACTGGGAGAAGTCGATCTCCATGGTGGCGGCAAAGTGCGCCATCTGGACCTCGAAGTTGTGCTGCTTGCGTGCGTACCAGGCGGCGTTCTTCTCCTTGGCCTCCTGTTCTGTCTCGCCGATGATCGGATAGATGACCGGGAAGACCTTGATCTCGTCTGGATCGCGACCGAATGTCGCTGCACGACGGCGAATGTCGGCACGATAGTCCTTCGCACCCTCCACCCCGTGCGGGATGGTGAGGATTACGTCTGCGTGTTTCGCCGCGAAGTCCCGGCCACGCGGTGATCCGCCGGCCTGACAAATCACCGGACGCCCACCGGGTCCGGGCGGAACATTGAGCGGTCCGCGGGATCGGTAGTACTTGCCCTGGTGATGGATCGGGTGCACCTTGGTGTGGTCCGCGTAGTACCCGGACTCGGGGTCGGCCAAGATCGCCCCGTCCTCCCACGAACCCCAGAGCTTCATGGCGACATCCACGAATTCCTCGGCCATCTCATAGCGGAGGTCGTGTTCGGGCAGCTCGTCGAGCCCGTAGTTCTGCGCGGCACGATCCTCGCTGGAGGTCACGATGTTCCAGCCGATCCGACCGTTGGTCAGGTTGTTCAGAGTCGCGAACTGCCGGGCCAATTGGTACGGGTGATAGAACGTCGTAGACGCGGTCGCGATAATGCCGATGTGTTCGGTCGCGGCGGCCAGCATCGATGCCGCGGCCACGGGATCCATCTTCGGCGCATATCGCGCGTGCTTGAGTTCGATCTCGGCGGTGCCCTGGTAGATGTCGGTAACCATGAGCGAGTCCTCGATCATCAGGAAGTCGAAACACGCCCGTTCGAGGTTGCGCACCATGTCCACATAGAAACGGCCGTTGAAGAAGTCGGTCGTCGCGTCTTTGCCGCCGTAGGGACTCTTCCATTCGGGTGCGGCGAGGTTGCCGAACCACCCGAGGCGAAACGGATCTGCGGTCATCTGGTCGGTGTCCTTCGTGGTGAATGGCTTGTTGGGTGGATGGCCCCTGTGGGGGCAGCGGACTCAGGCGGAGGCGTCGAGCAGGTTCTCGACGCGCGACGACTCGCACGCCTCGAGGAGGAGCTGCTCAGTCAGTCGATCTCCGCTCAGCTCGTCGATCAGCTGTCCGTGATGGAGAACCAGGACGCGGTGACACACCGCGGCGAGCAGTTCGTGCTCGCCGGAGAACAGCACGACCGCCGAGCCGGCGTCCGCCGCCTCCAGCGCGTCGGCGAGTAGCTCCTTTGCCGAACCGGGGTCGACGCCTTGGGTCGGCTCGTCGAGCAACAGAACCTTCGGCTTCAGCTGGAGCCACTTCGCGAAGACGATCTTCTGCTGGTTGCCACCGCTGAAAGCGGTCATCGGCAGGGCGGGACGGTTGGGATGGACGTGCACGGAGGTCATGAGCTCTTGAGCACGGTCTCGAAGCCGCCCGAGATCCAGACCCTTCCATCCCCGGTACCGCCGGACCACGGGCAGTATCACGTTCTCCTCGGCCGTGCCTTCTGCCCAGCAGCCGTCGCGGAGACGGTTTCCCGGCACCAACACCATGCCCGATCGGATGGCGTCATTCGGTTCGCCCGGCCGCATCGTCTCGCCGTCGACATCGACGGTGCCGGCCACCGGGGTCACGTCACCGGCTAGCAGCATCGGCAGCTCGTCCTGCCCCATGCCCGCCAGACCCGTCACACCGACGACCTCACCGGCGTGCACAGTGAGGTCGAGGTCCTCGACCCGCTCCCCCGTCAAGTTCCGGACCCTTAACAGTGGAGCACCGATCTCCGTCGACGGCGGAGCCGGATAGAAATCGTCCATGCGTCGACCGAGCATGTGCGACACCAGCTCAGTACGGGATGTGTCTGCGATCGGCACCTCCAGGACGTTCCTGCCGGCGCGCATGACGGTCGCACGGTCACAGACCTGCATGACCTCGGCGAGCCGGTGGCTGATGAACAGCACGCCGGCACCGGTGTCGGCCACCCGCCGCATCAGCTCGAGCAGACGCGCCGCCTCCGGGCGAGGAAGCGCGGCCGTCGGCTCGTCGAGGATGAACAACTGTTCGTCACTGTCGATGTCCATCAATCGAAGTGCGCGGACCACCGCGAGCAGTGCGCGTTCCGCAGGACTAAGTGTCGAAACCATCGCGTCGAGCGGGAAGTCGAAGCCGAGCCGGTTCATCAGCTCCCGATAGATCGCCTTCTCGCGACCGACCCGCACCGGCGCAAGGAGCCTCGTCCCGTAGCGGGCGTTGACGCCGAGGTTCTCGAGCACCGTCATGTCGTCGACGAGGCCGATGTCCTGGTGGATGACCGCGATCCCGTGTGCATGCGGATCGTCCACCGGGACATTGACATTCCGACCGAACACCTCGATCGTCCCGGCGTCCGGGGTCACCACTCCGGTGAGGGACTTGACCAGGGTGCTCTTTCCGCAGCCGTTCTGACCGAGAAGCGCGTGCACTTCCCCCGGGCGCACAAGGAGGTCCATCCCGTCCAGCGCGACCGCGCCACCGTAGGACTTGCTCAGCCCCAACACGTTCAGGGCTGTCATGTCCGTGCTCCGGCCCGCCGACGACCGGCGAGTCTCGCCGCCGAGACCGAAATGATGAGTGCCAGACCGTAGAAGACGTTCGTCACCCAGGTCTGTGCGCCCAGCAACTGCAGCGCGGTGATCCCGACGGTGAGCAGATAAAGCGCGGCGACGGTGCCCCAGGCGTTGAATCGACCGACGGTGATGGCCGTCGCGCCGAGGAATGCCGCGGCGAACGGTTGCAACATGTATTGCGATCCCACGCTTGGATCGACCGAGCCGAAGTAGCCGACGAAGCAGATACCGACGAAGGCCGCCAGGATTCCGGACACGACGTATGCGCCGGTACGGATGCGGTCAACCCGGATGCCGGCCAGCCGGGCCGCAGCACGGTTGCCTCCGATGAACACGGTGTACCGGCCGAGAGGGGTCCGTTGGTAGATGTACCAGAGGATCACCACCAGGGCCCATGCGTACCAGGTGATCAGCGGCAGACCGAGCAACTGCGACCTCGAGAAGTTGACGAAGCCGTCCGACACCCCGGCAACGATCCGGCTGCCGGTGATGAGGTAGGCGAAGCCGGCCAGCGCGGTGTAGGTACCGAGTGTCGCCACGAATGAGTCGACACCGATCCGCACCACGATCAGCGCGTTGAACAATCCGACCGCAGCGCCTAGTACCAACGCGGTACCGATGGCCAGGATCGTCGGATATCCGTTCTTGGTCATCACCACGACTACTGCCGCGGTGGCCACCATCGTCTGAGAGATCGACAGGTCGAAGTCACCCATCCGCAGCACGATCGTGGCGGCGAGCGCGAGCAGGAGCACTAACGATTGCGCGTTGAGCATCGTGGTGAACAGCGAGCCGGTGCGGAACTGCGGCAGTGCGATCACACACACCGCCACCAGCAGTCCCAGCGCACCGACGAGAGCCCACCGCTCGAACGGGCCGGTCGCTCCCTTCGCCGAGGTCTTCTTTGGTTCGGGCGCAATGACGATGTCAGCCGTGCCGACCGTCACCTCTGCCTTGGGGGCGGTCACTCCGGCCCCGTCCTGAGTCGTCGTCATCAGTTCGCCTGCCCCCAGGCCTCTTTGAACTCGGCGGCGTAGTCTACGTAGTTCGGGAACACGTCCTCGGGCGTCGCCTTGCCGATGTTGCTGGAGTCCACGACGCGAGTCGGGATGTAGTAACCCGGAGCCGGTTTCCCAAGCATCGCGCGGGCGAGGTCATCCACCGCGATCCACCCGATCCAGCCGGTGGGCGGCATCGCAACGGTCATCGCCTGGCCGCCGTCGCGGATCGAATCAAGGTTGGGCTGCAGTCCGTCCCGGCTGACCACCTTGGCCTTCGAATTGGCCGTGGCGAGAATGGGATCGACGAAAGTGACGGCGCTGTCCCAGACCGGGAACACGTAATTGATGTCTGGGTTGCGCTGCAGAGCGGACTGCAGTTCGCTGCCGATGGAGGTGGCCACGTTGGCGAAGTCGATGTCGAGGAGTGTCACGTCGCATTCGGAGCACTGCTCTTCGATTCGCTTCTTGGCACCCTGAGCGGCGTTGTCCCAAATCGGCAGCTGTGAGGCGTAGATGATCGCGACGTTTACATCGCAGCCGCTGTCGGTGAGCATCCAGTCCGCGGCCGCGCCGCCGTCCATCGTGAAGTCGGAGGTGAGGTTCCCGTACATGTTGGCCGGAGCGGGCACGGACCGGTCACTGTTGATGGCGTTCAACACGGGAATGCCGGCCGCGCCAGCCACGGCGAGCGCCGAGGAGACGAGCGATGGGTCGATACCGACGAGGAGAATTCCGGCGGCTTGCTGGGCGACCGCCTGTTCGATGCCCTCGTTGTACCGGTTGGACGATCCCTGACCGTCGAAGCGAACCAGCTTCATACCCGCCGCCTTGGCAGCTTCCTCGGCGCCCGCGGACATGTCGGTCGAGAACTGATTCATCGACGACGAGATGAACCAGATGCTGTCACCTTCAAGGCTCGAGAAGTCCAACGGCCCGGCCGGAGAGATGAGTTCGGTGGGCTCCATTGCTGTTCCGAGGCTTGTGCTGACTCCCTCGACGCACTTCGCCGCCTCCGCGGACAGTGTTCGGTCCGTCGAGGCGGAGTTGTCCGACGAGGTAGCCGTCGTGCAGGCGGACAGGCTGAGCGCGACACCGAGAAGAAGCGCCCCGACTGCCCTGCGATTGATCGATTTCATGGATTCTCCGGTGCTTTCGTGCGTGGATGGCGCACACCACCCAACCGATGTGAATCAGGGCTCCACGGGATGCCGTCTGATGGGTTGAATGCAACGGGGCGGCGATTACACCGCATTCACCGCGGCATTGCGCATCGTTTGCGCCAGGTAACGATCGAAATGCGCTTCCGGTCACTTCGGGTCTCCGCAGCTCACCAGCTGGGCGCGAACGCAATGTGCCACTCCGTGAGCCCCTCCGTGGGGATTACGCCACCAACACGCTGGATTTCGCCCGGGCACGGCGAGCCCGAGAGGGACCCGGACGCGCCGGACGAGAGTCCCTACGTCACAGGGTCCTCCGCCACTGGAGTGATGTCGACCACGCCGCAACAGGAATGCGATTGCCCGAAATGTCCATGTAGCAAAACGGCCTTAGGGTACGGACATGGACCTCAGCGTTGGCCTTCGGAATCATCCACGCAGTCAAGGCGGTTCGGCCCACGGCCGACACTCGACCGTTCGATGGGTGCGTGACATGATCGCCGCATCCATTCGGGCCGGCCACCTTCCCGAGTCGGCCCAACTCGCCGAGGACGCACTGGTCCGGGAACTCGGGGCGAGTCGCGGAACCGTACGTGAGGCGCTGCGGTCGCTTGCCGACGACGGTCTGCTCGTTCGCCGGCCGAGGGTCGGGACAATCGTGCAAATGCGCCACGCCCGGCTCGAGATCTCCGACACCATCGACAGATCAGAACCGGATTCGGACCTCTCCCTGCAAATCGTCGACCAGCGGACCGTGAACACCACGGAGTTCCTGAGGTCGCATCTCGGCACCGACGCCGAGACGGTCCGACTCGTCGAGGTCCTCTTCCGTCGCCGCGACGAACCGATCGGCGTACGGACGGCGTACTTTTCCGAGCAGATCACCTTCGACTTCGGCAGTTACACCGGTCCGGTCGGGATGGCCTCGATGGCCACGTCGTCGTTCGGCACCCCGATCACCGCAGTGGTCACGGAAGTCACCGCCGCCGCAGCCGACAGCCGCACAAGCTCGCTGCTCGGAGTACCGGAGAACTCACCGGTACTTTGTCGCACACAGGTTTTCACCGACGCCGACGGCGCACCCGTCCAGGTGTCCTTCGACCACTATCGCTCCGACCGTGCATCGTTCGTGACCGAGCCGTTGAGCGTCGTCCGGGAACCGGCAGCTGCGTTGCCGCCCGGCGGGATCGTCCATCGGGCCAGCTGAAAGAGGGCCTCCACCCGCGCAAACTACGGTTACCGGAGCAGGACATGGCCTGAAACACATTGTCCTTAACGTCATCTCCTGATCGCCGCATCGGAGGCGCCGCCTCCGTCCACGAACCCAGGAGTGCTGATGAAATACGGTGTTTTTCTACCGACGGTCAACAACGGTTACATCCTGTCCAAGGCCTCCCCGCAGTACATGCCGAGTTATGCACTGAACAAGCAGATCTCGGTCGACGCCGAGGCCGCCGGTTACGAATTCGTGTTGACCATGTCCAAGTTCCGCGGTTACGGCGCCGAGGGCAGCGGCTTCTGGGACTACGCCCAGGATCCGCTCGCGGTCGTCGGACCACTCATCGGCGCGACGTCGACCATCAAGATCTGGGGCTCGGTCGGCGCACCGTCGGTCCACCCGGCGATGGCCGCCCGGATCGCCGCGACCTACGACGACGCCAGCAGCGGCCGGTTCGGCATCAACATCGTCGCCGGCTGGAACCGCAGCGAGTACGCGCAGATGGGGCTGTGGCCCGGCGAGGACTATCCGAGCAAGCGCTACGGCTACGTCGACGAGTACGTCCACATCTTGCGGACCCTGTGGGAGACCGGACGGATGACATACGAGAGCGAACATTTCCGGCTCGACGACTGCCTCGTGCAGCCGACACCGCGTCATGGGGTCACGGTGATCATCCCGGGTCAGTCCCCGCGGTCGATCGAGGCCGCCGCCAATCGCGCCGACGTGAACTTCGTGCTGGGTGACTTCGATCAGATCGCCAAGGCACGCGCCGATCTGGTCTCCGTCGCCTCGCGGGCGGGGCGCGACGTCGGGACCGCTGCGCTGTACGGCATCATCACTGCCCCCACCGACGCCGAGGCGGTGGAGATGGTGCAGTCGTTCGCCGCCGACACCGACGTCGAGGCCGCGGACGGGCTCCGTGCCGCAGCCGCCGGTGACCCGACCGGCATGTCGGCGAAGATCCAGACCCAAGAGCGCCGCCAGGTGCTCGACGTGGACTTCGACCACCCGACCCGCGCCGCGGTCGTCACCGGTTCCTGCTTGTTCCACCCGCACCTCGTCGGCTCATACGACCGCATCGCCGCATTCCTCAACGATCTCGACCAGATCGGCGTGGACCGCAGTGTGTTGTCGTTCCCCGACTACACGACCGACGTCTCCGCCTTCATGCAGAACGTGGCGCCGCGCGTCAGTTCCCTCGCCGCGGTGTGAGTCGGATCGCGGCTCCGCGCGGGGTCGTCGGCGTCGCCCGCCGACCCCGCGCGGGATCGCGTTCGTGCAGCTCAGAGGCAGCAGAACGCACCCGAAAACGGACAAACGGACCGCCACCGACCGATCGCTCGGAAACCTGAGGGATATCTCACGTTGATCCGGTTGACGTGGCTCACACTCGGGTAGTTAGCATCGACAGTCATGACCACAGCTTCACGCGACGATTCCGCCGCTCCCGACATCCACACGACAGCGGGGAAGCTCGCCGATCTGCGCAATCGTCTCGAAGAGGCGAAGCACCCCGTGGGCGAGGCCGCCGTCGAGAAGACCCATGCGAAGGGCAAGCTGACCGCCCGCGAGCGGATTACCCATCTGCTCGACGAGGGATCGTTCGTCGAACTCGACGCGCTCGCCAAGCACCGCAGCACCAACTTCGGTCTCGCCGAGCGTCGACCTGTCGGAGACGGTGTGGTCACCGGCTACGGCACGATCGACGGCCGCGAGGTCTGCATCTTCTCGCAGGACGCCACCGTCTTCGGCGGCAGCCTCGGTGAGGTCTACGGCGAAAAGATCGTCAAGGTCATGGATCTGGCCATCAAGACCGGCCGCCCGCTGATCGGCATCAACGACGGCGCCGGCGCCCGTATCCAGGAGGGCGTGGTCTCCCTCGGCCTGTACGGCGAGATCTTCCACCGCAACGTTCGCGCCTCGGGTGTCATCCCCCAGATCTCGCTGATCATGGGTGCCGCCGCCGGCGGCCACGTGTACTCGCCCGCACTGACCGACTTCGTGGTCATGGTCGACAAGACCAGCCAGATGTTCATCACCGGCCCCGACGTCATCAAGACCGTCACCGGTGAAGAGGTCACGCAGGAAGAACTCGGCGGCGCGACCACCCACATGGCGAAGTCGGGAACCGCACATTACGTCGCCTCCGACGAGGAGGACGCGCTCGAATACGTCAAGGAGCTCCTGAGCTACCTGCCGAGCAACAACCGCGCCGACGCGCCGCGCCTGCCGGTCGCGCAGCCGGCCGCCGGGTCCATCGAGGACACCCTGAACGACGAGGACCTCGAGCTCGACACGCTCATCCCGGACTCGCCGAACCAGCCGTACGACATGCACGAGGTCATCCGTCGCATCCTCGACGACGACGAGTTCCTCGAGATCCAGGCCGATTACGCGAAGAACATCATCGTCGGTTACGGCCGCGTCGACGGACGCAGCGTCGGCATCGTCGCCAACCAGCCGACGCAGTTCGCCGGCTGCCTCGACATCGACGCCTCGGAGAAGGCCGCCCGCTTCGTGCGCACCTGCGACGCCTTCAACATCCCGATCGTCACCCTGGTCGACGTCCCCGGCTTCCTGCCCGGTACCGACCAGGAGTACCGCGGCATCATCCGCCGCGGCGCCAAGCTCCTCTACGCCTACGGCGAGGCGACGGTCGGCAAGATCACCGTCATCACCCGTAAGGCCTACGGTGGCGCGTACGACGTCATGGGCTCCAAGCACATGGGCGCCGACGTCAACCTCGCATGGCCGACAGCACAGATCGCCGTCATGGGTGCCTCCGGCGCCGTCGGCTTCGTCTACCGCAACCAGCTCAAGGAAGCTGCCGCGAAGGGCGAGGACGTCGACGCACTGCGCCTCGAGCTGCAGCAGGAGTACGAGGACACCCTCGTCAATCCGTACGTGGCCGCGGCCCGCGGATACGTCGACGCGGTCATCCCGCCGAGCCACACCCGCGGCCAGATCGCGACCGCGCTCAAGCTGCTCGAGCGCAAGATGGTCAATCTGCCGCCGAAGAAGCACGGGAACATCCCGCTGTGAGTGAGAGCGCCGTGAACGAGAATGACGCCGCTGCCGAGAAGGCAGCCGAGAAGCCGTTCCTGACCGTCGTCAACGGCAACCCGACCGACGAGGACCTCGCCGTTCTGGTGAGTGTCCTGGCCGGCGCGGGTGCCGGTGGTGGCGAGCCGGAACCGGAGATCCGCAACGACTGGGGTCGTCCCGTCGACCGTCTGCGTCCGCAGTGGGGCGCACCGTCGAGCTTCACCAACCTGCGCTACTGACACGTGCCTGACTCCCAGATCGGGTCGAACACACACGAGAC
>NZ_JSYC01000051.1:0-17484 GCF_054823965.1 Gordonia sp. GN26
ACAAACCCTCATAGGCTGCTCAGGCAGCGGCCCTGGGGGGCGTCACCTCAGGCGGCGGCGATGAGGGAGCGCCTGTCGCCTCAGGCGGCGGACTTGGGGAGCGCGCCCGTCACCTCAGGCGGCGGCCATGGGGAGCGCGCCCGTCACGACAGGCGGGACAGATCAGGACGCGTCTGCTGGTAGGTCGCAGTGGCGGGAAACCTACCCCGCGTCGATTCCCGCGGTGAGGATGCTCGCGAGTTGGCGGTATGCGGCGGCGTCGTCGAGTCCGGTGGCGGCCCAGACCTCGCGTCGTTGGATGCGGCTCATCATCGATGCGGCGAGGTCGGCGGCGAAGGCGGCGTCGACGTTGCGGAAGTCCCCGGCGGCGACGCCGTCGGCGATCAGCTTCTGAACCCGGGTGGCGGCCGCGGCGGTGTTGAGTTCATAGAGCGAGCGGGTGGGGGTGAAGGCGTCGAGGTCGCGCATGAACGCCTCCGACGCCGGTGACAGCGCCTCGCCGACGGCGACCAGGTAGGCGATGACCCGGTCACGGGGGGTCTCCGACGCTGCGACCCTCGCCTCGACCTGCTCGGTGGCGGTGCGGAAGAAGTGGGTGACCGTGGCGGTGACCAGCTGTTCCTTGCTTGCCGCCAGGGTGTAGAGCGTCGACTTTGAGCAACGCAGCTCGGCGGCGAGATCGGCGATCGACAGGTGGGCGAAGCCGTCGCGCAGGATCAGTTCGAGCAGGGCGTCGAACAGGGCGGCACGACGCCGCGTCGCGAACCCCTCGCGTGGCATAGGACTCCTCACCGATCACGTCAGCTGTACTGACCGCTGCCGAAATAGTACTGTGCAGAGGACTTGAATACTAGTTCAGTTACCTGAGCTCTTCTACCTGGAGGTTCCGATGCCGGTCGACCGCTTGCTCCCCAACGACGAGGCTCGCGACCTGATCGCGCTGGTCCGCGACATCGCCGACAAGCGGATGGCGCCGATCGCCAGCGAGTACGAGAAGGAGCGGAAGTACCCGGAGGGTCTGTTCGCCGAACTCGGCGAGGCCGGCCTCCTCGGCCTGCCGTACCCGACCGAGTGGGACGGCGGCGGGCAGCCGTACGAGGTCTACCTGCAGGTGCTCGAAGAGCTCGGCGCACGGTGGGCGTCGGTCGCGGTGGCCGTCAGCGTTCACGGCCTCGCCTGCCACCCGCTGTTCAACTTCGGTACCGAGGAGCAGAAGCAGCGCTGGCTCCCGGACCTGTTGAACGGCAAGCTGATCGGCGCGTACAGCCTGAGCGAACCGCAGGCCGGGTCCGACGCCGCGGCGCTCGCGTGCCGTGCGACGCCGACCGAGGGCGGTTACACCATGACCGGCTCCAAGGCGTGGATCACCCACGGCGGCATCGCCGACGTCTACAACGTCTTCGCGCGTACCGGCGAGGGCTCGAAGGGTATCTCCTGCCTGTTCGTGCCCCGCGACACCGAGGGTCTGACATTCGGCAAGCCCGAGGACAAGATGGGTCTGCATGCGGTCCCGACCACCGGCGCGTCGTACGACAACGCCTTCATCGACGAGGGTCGCCGCCTCGGCGCCGAGGGTCAGGGTCTGCAGATCGCTTTCTCCGCACTGGATTCCGGACGCCTCGGCATCGCCGCGGTCGCGACCGGTCTGGCGCAGGCCGCTCTCGACGCGGCCGTCGACTACGCCCAGGAGCGAGCCGCGTTCGGCCGCAAGATCATCGACCACCAGGGCCTGTCGTTCGTGCTCGCCGACATGGCTGCTGCCGTCGACTCGGCACGTGCCACCTACCTCGACGCGGCGCGTCGTCGTGATGCGGGCATGGAGTACTCGCGGGCCGCGGCGACCGCGAAGCTCGTCGCGACCGACGCGGCCATGAAGGTCACCACCGACGCGGTGCAGGTCTTCGGCGGCTACGGCTACACCCGCGACTTCCCGGTCGAGCGCTACATGCGCGAGGCCAAGATCACGCAGATCTTCGAGGGGACCAACCAGATCCAGCGTCTCGTGATCGGGCGCGCGCTCGCGAAGTGACGTCTCGGCGGAACCCGGGCCCGCTGCAGAATCGCGACCTCCGCTCAGAAGCGCGGTTTCCGGCCTGCGCTCCTGAGACGAGGTGGTGATCCTGCGGGCGGCTGGGACCTCCCGGAAAGCACGCGTTCATCGGTTCAGGTAGTAGAACGCGCGGCCGTCGAGCCGGCGGAAGCGCGGTCCGCCGAGCTTGATGAGCAGCTTGAGAATTCCGGGCAGGCGGGCGAAGACGACTGCGCGTTCGGCGTCGGAGAGCCCCTTGACCATCATCGGGCTCATCTTCAGCATTTCACCGAGACCTGACTGCTTGGCCATCTTGGCCTCGAAGTCCTCCCAGTCGTGTATGGTCATGCGACGCTGCACGATGGCGACGGCCTCGGTCTCCTCATGGGCGAGGTGATCGCCGAGGATCGGCTGGGCCCGGACGAGGGCGTCGGTCAGTTCGGCGCGGGTCTGCTCGTTCGGGTGGGCGGCCATCGCGGTGAAGCCGGCGGTGCACTCCTCGAGAATCGGGTCGATCAGATCATGCTCGGCGTCCATCGCCTCGAGCACTCGCTTCTCGGTCTCGTCGCAGCGTTCTTCGAGCAGCGGCCACAGTTCCAGGTCCTCCCCGTTGTGGTGGTGGTGCAGGGCCGTGGCGAACATCGTCCACCGGTCGGCCAGAGCGCGCCAGGTACCGGGGTCCTCGAGCTTGGTGCGCGGGACGGCTGCGGCGAAGTCGGCGAGGTCGCGCCGGAACGCGTGATGGAGGACGTACATCATGAACGGGTCGAGCGGGCCCTCGGGCGCGGCGGCCTGACCGGGGAGGCGGAGCTGGATCGGGAACGCGGTGGCGGCGGGATGGGTCGTCATCGGGTGGGTCCTCATCTTCAAGGTCGGGGTTGGGCTGTCGACGACCACTGTCGGTCTGACCTCTTGCAGCGGACTTGAGGACGGCTTGCGCATCGGATTGTTGCAGGTCACCGCGGGTCCGGTGTCGGTCGGACAAATGGCTGTGAGCGCCCGGATAGGGTGGCCGACAAGTGGGACCGGTGGCGGCGGACGGCGCGACCGCGGTGGAGAAAGGCCGGCAACGGATGTTCATTTCGCCGACGACGCTCGACGAGAACGTGTGGGACTGGGTCGTCCGGAATCGGTCCGAGCCGTGGATCACGGTCGCCCAGGTGGTCACCACCTTCGGCAACACCCTGGTGATCACCGCCCTGACCGTCCTGGCCGTGGTCGGCCTGGCCTACGCCGGACGCCGCGTCGACGCCGTGTACGTCGCCCTCGGCACGATCCTGGGATACGTGCTGATGCAGAGCCTCAAGTTCGGGTTCGCGCGTAACCGCCCGCCCATCGAGGACCGGCTGCTGAACATCGACTCGTTCTCGTACCCGTCGGGGCACGCGATGATGACGATGGTCGTCTTCGGTCTGTTCGCGGTCGTCGCCTACCGCTGCTCCGCGTGGGTGCGCGACCACCGATGGATTCTGCTGCTCGCACCGCTGATGTCGATCCTGGTGGGACTCACCCGTATTCAGCTCGCGGTGCACTGGACGACGGATGTGGTGTCCGGCTGGATATTCGGTGTGCTGTGGGTCGCGCTCTGCACATGGGTGTTGGTGCGCTACGAAACGCGGAGGCGTGCAGACGTTCCAGCCGCCGACGCGGGCTGACCCGGGGATTCGTCCGCGCGGGGGATAGTCCGACGAGCGCGAACTGGGCTTGACTGGGGTATGTCACATCCGGGGCCACCGTCTGATGGAAATCACGACCCGCGGCCCGATGAGTCACCCACGACCATCCAGCCGGCTCGTCCCACAGTCGTGCCCGGGGTGTCGCTGAACAAGCGTCCTCCCGGGGTTTCGCTCGACAAGAGTGCGCCGCAGGACCCGAATGCGACGACTCCCTCCGGTTCGATTCTGGCGCAGCCCGATCCGTACACCGCGACTCAGTTCGGTCGCGCGCCATACGACGCCCCGCCGACGGTCGCACCCGCGGGGCCGAGCGCGTATCCCGGGACGGTTCCACCGGCGTTTCGGACCGGGATGGCACCACCGATGGGCCCGCCCGGCGCGCCGCCCGGATATCCCGCGCCGGGCTACCCGCAGCCCGGCTGGCAACCCCCGCAACCGCCGCGTTCGAACATCAAGGCGTACCTGATCGCCGGTGTCGCACTCGTCTGCGTGCTGGCGCTCGTCGTCGGCGGGGTGGTGTGGTGGAAGGCGACGCAGGGCTCGAACGATGACGCCGAGCTGGTCGTCGGCCAGCTCACCGGATCGTTCCCGTCGGTACCGGGCGCGGCGTGGACCATCGACGCGCAGGCAGTGGGTGGTGACGCATTCGTCTCGGTGTTGTCGCAGGAATCCCAGTACCGGACGGGTGGCGCTGTGCACGACGACGACACGTTCGTGACCCTGATCAATGGTCCGAGCACAGCGGACGGTCCGATGCGTCGGGTGCTGGGCGTGAACGTCGAATCGGGCGAACGCTGGATCTTCGACGAACCGGTCAACTCGTGCGCGGCGTCGATCGTCAACGACACCATCGCGTGCCTCGGTCGCGGGACGGCGTACTTCATCGACACCCGGACCGGACAACAGATCGGGGCCACTGCGGCGCCGACATCCGCATTCGGCATCGCCTACAACGGCAGGGCCGCCTTCGTACGCAACTTCGGCGGCGGCGTCGGACGCTCGGTGACGTTCCACAAGATCACTCCGAGCGGCACCGAATGGGAACGCGTCGTCGCACTGCCGGAAGCTCTCCCAAGCGGCGACAGTTCGCAATTCATCGCCACCGAGCACTTCGTCGCCAGCGCAGACGGTGTGGTCGCCGTGGTGTCCGCGGACGATGGACGGGAGCTCCTCTCTAGTCCAGGACGCACCGGCATGGACACGTTGCCAGACGGTTCGCTGCTCATCGCAACCGGCCGCATGATCAACGGCATGCCCGAGAACGGGCCGTTGATCCATCTCCGTCCGGATGGGACCACCGAAGAGGTCGACGGCGTGACAGCGTCCGTACCGAGCGTCGCGACCACGGGCCAGCGGGACCGCGCCCTGATCGACAACGCGTACACGGACTTTGCCGACGGAACACGGCTCTGGTCGATGCAAGGGATCGAGCAGTATTTGTACCCTCGCATCGAGGTCGCAGATGACCGCGAGGTCGTGGTGTCGTACAACGGGAAGATCATCGCGATGGACACCCAGACGGGCCGACTTCGGTGGACGTCGCCTGCGGGAACTGCTTACGGCACGACCTCCCATGCCGTGACCGATGGCGAACGGGTGATCGCACCGACCATCGAGGGCGGCGTTGTTGCGCTCGACCTCGAAAGTGGCACGCCGGCGTGGACGATCCCGGCGCCCGCACTCGGAAACGTGCCGAGCACCGGGGAGTCGACGCCACGGGCACCGCTCACCTTCGCCGCCGGCGATCGTCTGGTGACAATGACGAGCACCACCATCGCCGCCTTCGCCCCGACCGGCCCACGGTCGATCGTGCCCGGTACCACCCGAGCATCCAGCGACTCCGACAATGGCGGAACCGAATACGTGACCCCGTGCGGTTCGCCGCCGGTCTTCGAGCCGCAGACGTTCCGGACCGCGGCGGGCGGTCTCGTCGTCACGATGAAGGTCACCGCGAAATGCCCGGGCGGCGATGTCCTGTACGGGCCGCAGACGCGGATCACTGTGTTCGACGGCAACGGTCTCGTCGCGTCGGGCAACTTCGACTTTCAGCGTGCTCCGGTTGCTATCCCGACCGATGACGGTCCGGGGCTCACCCTGGAACTGACCTATCCGCCGGGTGGTTTCTTCCGTCTACCAGACACTCTGAACGGTGAAACATCGTCCAACGGCACGGGTTCCGGCGGCTTGGGTGCCGGTGGCGGACAGTATCTCGTCGAATGCGAGAAGGGGCCTACGTCGAGCCCGGCGCCGTCGCTGAGCGTGCCGGCCTCCGGCATGTCGGCGTCTTCGGTGGCCACAGGGGCAGCGTTCCCGGCGGGAACGAACATCATCGGGACCAGCGTGAACGCGCTGCGGGTCCAGGCTGACGCGGACCGCGCGTTCATCCTGGCGAATTTGAACAATCGGTGGGTTGCGCAGTTGAGTTCGAAGCGGCCGGGACTCGTTGCGGATGGCCGTACGTGGGATGATCAGGCGATCCTCGACGAGTTCCTGGCACTTCGGCTGCGTTTCAACGATGTTCGCCTGCTGTGGAGCGACGAGTGGCCGGTGTTCTCCTATCAGGACTGGTGGGTGACGGTCGCGGCGGCGACATTCCCGGGTCCGGTCGAGGCGAACAATTGGTGCCGAACGCAGGGATTCGACCCCGACCACTGCTTCGCGAAACTGGTGAGCACCACGGCCGGCCCGGAGGGCTCGACGCTGTACTGGAACTAGCCCCCGAGAAGAGGCCTCCACGATACGGTCGGGGAATGGATTTCTCTCCGTCACCGCGGTCCGCAGAGCTCACCGAGCGCGTGCGGGCGTTCGTCACCAACGAGATCGAACCCGTCGAACCCGAGATCCACCGGGACATCAAGGAGCGACGCGACGGGGACGGCAATCCCTGGACGCCGTCGCCGATCATCGCCGAACTGCAGGCGAAGGCCCGGTCCGAGGGCCTGTGGAACCTCTTCCTGCCGGCCGCGCATGCCGGCCGCTATGCCGCGGACTTCGGCACCGACGGCGGAGAAGGCCTGTCGAACGTCGACTACGCCCCGATCGCCGAGGCGATGGGATCGTCGGCGCTGTCGCCGGTCATCTTCAACTGCAACGCCCCCGACACCGGCAACATGGAGGTCCTGCTGCGCTACGGCTCCGAGGAGCAGCGCGAGCGCTGGCTGGAACCGTTGCTGCGCGCCGACATCCGCAGCGCCTTCTGCATGACCGAACCGGCCGTCGCGTCGTCGGACGCCACCAACATGGCGGCGACCGCCGTCCTCGACGGCGACGACGTCGTCATCAACGGCACCAAATGGTTCTCCACCGGCGTCGGGCATCCCGACTGCAAGGTCCTGATCTTCATGGGCGTCACCGACGCCGAGGCCGACCGCAAGTCGCGGCACACCATGGTGCTCATCCCGATCGACACCCCCGGCGTCAAGGTCGACCGGATGCTCACCACCATGGGCTATTTCGACGAACCGTTCGGCCACGGCGAGGTGTCGTTCACCGACGTGCGGGTCCCGGCGTCCAACATCCTCCTCGGTCCCGGCCGCGCCTTCGAGATCGCCCAGGGCCGACTCGGGCCGGGACGCGTCCATCACTGCATGCGGGCGATCGGCCTGGCCGAGCGTGCGCTGGAACTCGGTGTGAAGCGGGCACTCTCGCGTGAGGCGTTCGGCAAACAACTGGCCCGGCTCGGTGGCAACAGCGAACGCATCGCCGACGCCCGCATCGCGATCAACCGCTCACGACTGCTGGTCCACCACGCCGCCTGGCTGCTCGACCAGGGCATGTCGCGGGAGGCGTTGTCGGCGGTCAGCGAGATCAAGGTCGAGGTGCCCAACATGGCCCTCTCGGTCATCGACATGGCCATCCAGCTGCACGGCGGCGCCGGTATGACCGACGACTTCCCGCTCGCGCAAGCGTGGGTCGGGGCTCGCTCGCTCCGGCTGGCCGACGGCCCGGATGAGGTGCACCGCAACGTTGTTGCGCGTCTGGAACTCGGCAAGTACCGCTGACCGCGGTTGTGTCCCAACATCCACGAACAAGAAGGGTGAACTCCTCCAATGGCTGACCAGGTGACCGAGGCGCGCGAGGTCCGGGAAGAAGACGCGTTCGACGTCGAGGCGGTGGCGTCGTGGCTGCGGACCGCGGCGCCGGGTGTCGAGGGACTCGACGCGGTGCCCGAGGTCCGGCAATTCGCCGGTGGCGCTTCCAATCTCACCTTCCTGCTGCGGTATCCGACGCGGGATCTGATCCTGCGTCGGGCACCGCGCGGCACCAAGGCCCGCGGGGCGCATGACATGCGCCGCGAGTACCGCATCCAGTCCGAGCTCGCCGGGGTGATCCGCTACATCGCACCGATGATCGCCTCCTGCGACGACGACTCGGTCCTCGGTGCCGACTTCTACGTGATGGGCCGCATCGACGGCGTCATCCCGCGCAAGGAGTGGCCGGCCGACGTTCCGCTCGACGCCGGCCAGGCGCGGAAGCTCTGCTTGAACTTCATCGACACCCTGGTAGAGGTGCATTCGGTCGACCCGTCGAAGACCGGGCTCGGCGACCTCGGCAAGGGACTCGGTTACGTGCGCAGGCAGGTCGACGGCTGGACCACCCGATTCCGCAACGCGCACACCGACGACGTCCCCGACTTCGAGGAGGCGATGGCCTGGCTGGCCGAGAACCAACCCGACGACGTCGCGAACTGCATCATCCACAACGATTTCAAGCTCGACAACGTGGTGCTGGACAAGGATGACCCGACCAAGGTCATCGGCATCCTCGACTGGGAGATGGCCACTCTCGGTGATCCCTTGATGGACCTCGCCGGCTCGATGGCGTACTGGATCCAGGCCGACGACACCGACGAACTGCAACTCATGCGCCGCGTCCCGACGAACATGCCGGGGATGATCACCCGTGCCGAGTTCGTCGAACGGTACTGCGAGAAAATGGGTTTCGAGATGTCACCCGAGAAGTGGCGCTGGTACGAGGCCTTCGGACTCTTCCGGGCCGTGGTCATCGCCCAGCAGATCTACTACCGCTTCTACCACGGTCAGACCACCAACAAGGACTTCGAGCGGTTGGGCTTCGCGGTGGGGATCATCGGAAAGCGGTTGAACGAGATCGTCGGCGGTTGAGGCGATCAGCGAGCCGAGTTTTCGAGTGCACGTGAGATCGCCTGAGAGTCGAGGTAGCGATCGGGATCCGCGCGGTTTCCGATGAAGTCGAGTCCCTCTGCTTGCAGTGCTTCCTGCTGCGTGTCGGAGCGCAGGGGATCACTCCACCGGAAGCCCTGTGATGGTTTGCCTCCTCGACCAAGAACGCGGTGCGCGTTCGGGCAGCTGTCACAGTGGGTGACGTGGTTGCCTACCGGTTGCGGGGCGGTGCCGACTATTTCGGCAAGAGCGCCATAATTCGTCCAGTGCCCGCGGGGAATGACAGCTAGTGCTTCGTGAAGGATGTCCCAATCGAATGCGTCGACTGTGCTGCCGGCCAACTGCGTTAGGTCCGCGCCGTCGGCGGTAGTCCACCACTGCGGTCCGCGCACGGACCGGTCGATCCCTGCCGCCTCGCTGAGTATTCGTGACACGATAGCCGTGGGACGGTACCGCTGCTGGTCGAACTCCCAGCGCAACGGATGGGCTTGATTATTGAACCAAGTTGCTCGTCCGCGACGCTCGTCTTCATCCAGCCACTCTTCGATCTGTTCGCGCACCTCGGCTTTGACCTCGCTCGTAGGACGCAGGTACAGCACTGTGCCGTCGGGAAGCGTCCCAGTCTGAACCAGCCGAACGACCGTCGACTGCTCCCTTGCGCCACGCTGCTGTCGCTGTGTGAGTGAACGCGCCTGCGCCTGGATCGGCGAGATCGTGAAGTCCTCGACATCAGGAACGGGGTAGAGCTGGGACACTGTCATCACGAGGCCCTCATCGCCTGTGCGATAAGCCTGCACTTGCTGCAGCGTGATCGAGAGCCCCATCTCATTGAGCCACACAACGCTGGCGGTGGTCGTCGGGTCGAACTCTCCTGCAACAAGGACGATGCGGGGTCGACGGAGAACTTCCAGGTCGAGGACGCCAGCATGGTCATCGAGTCGGCTTCGGGCTTCATCCTCGGTGACTTCTTGGCCGCGGCTTAGTAGGTATCGCTGGTGGTACGTCGCGAGGTCGGTCGGTGTGAAACGCGAAACCATGGCTGCGTACTTGATTGCCTGGAGTTGTACGACATCCGGTGCTCGGTCCCGTTTCAGCTCGGCGAGGACAAGTTGCCCATCGCGATCGAGGCCAAGGACATCGAGGCGGTCCGCGTGCCGTTGACCAGCCCCCGACTGCCACCGATCGAACTCCATGGTCACCACCATGATGCCGGCTCCGAGGATCTCAGGGTGCTCGATCACCCATTCCTGCAGATCCCTGCGTTCGCGTAGCCCGACCTCCGCCAACGAGACCGCCTCTGCTGGCTTGGCTTTGCTGCCGCTGATGCTGAAAACGCGTTCGTCACCCATACATCGACGCTAGATCAACGCACCCATCAGCCGTGCGGGACTCGCAAACGCCGACGTCGATACCGTACTCCTGGCGTTGCGAGTTGTGCGGTTGCGCTGGCTGATCCGCGGACTCGGTCCGATTGACGACAGGAGAAACCGCCGGGCATCACACCGGGCACTTCGGGGCGAACGATTCCAGCTGGATCGAGTGGTATGTCCGTGCCAGCTGCTCGCGTCGGTACTCGTGATATGCCATGGGCGTGAGCACGATTCGTCGGGGGAGCCGGCGCCACGCGGTGCGTAACAGTCGCTTGTAGACCCGGAACTCCCACTGCTCGCGGCGGCCCAGGCGAACCGACGTCAGCTCCCGGACGCCGGGGTGCATGACGCTGAACGAGCAGACCTTGACGACGTGGCCGGCCAGCGGGCGGATGACGAGCCAGGGCGGCGTGAGCGCGATACGCAGGAGTCGCGGCAGGCCGATCGTCGGGAGGGGGAGACGGGTCAGCTGGTCGGTGACGGCGTCGAGGAACGGATTGGGTTGCAGTCGTTCGGCGACGACGCCGTCATACCAGCGGCGCGCATCGGCCAGTGTGGGTGGGAGCTGGGCCGACTTCCCAGGCAGCGACAGGATGCCCAGCCGTTCGAGCGCGACCGCGTACGCGAGTTCTTCCTCCTCCGGCGAGAGCTCGATGCCCGTGCACGCGGTGAACGTGTTGAGGTAGCCCATGATGGCGCTCATCGCGATCCAGTTCCACAGCGTGGGATCGAGTGCGCTGTACCGGGTCTCGGCGAAGTCGTCGCGTCCGGTGCCGCGGACCTCACGGTGCAGGAACTTCAACCGATCGGCGAACGCGTGCCGGGTCCGCTCTTCGCCCCACAGCACGAGCTGCTCGGCGTTGAAGCTGCGGAGTCCACGGTCGACGAAGTTCTCGGCGAAGCGGCCGGTGCGGTCGACGGCCGCGGCCACCGGGACCAACGCCACCTGGTCGAAGAACGAGGCCCCGAAGAATCCGAACAGGACACTCCCGAGATGCCACCGGAACTGTTCGACGGCCGGGGGCAGGTCGGCGAGGTCGACAACGGGCGGCGTCGGAGTGTCGGCGATGGACGCGTCCGGGTTCTCGGTGACGGTCATGAAACTCCAATGTTAGTGGTTCGGCCGAACACTAACATTGCAATGATGGCGGTGTGAAGACGCCGAGCGCGTCCCGGGCTGAGCGGACGGGGCAGAAGATCCTCGATGCGGCGATGTCGTCGTTGCTCGCGAAGGGGCTCAAGCGGACCTCGATCGAGGCGATCGCCGCGCTGGCCGGCGTTTCCCACATGACCGTCTACCGCCGCTGGCCGCACAAGGAGGACCTGTTCTCCGACCTGCTCTCGCGGGAGGCCGACGAATTGTTCGCACACGTCGACCGAGAGCTCGCGGGAACAGGCGACCCGCAGGAGCGACTGATCGAGGGGTTCGCGGCGATCTTCTGGTCGTTCTACGACCACCCGCTACTGGCTCGCGAGTACGCCGCCGACCCGGCGACGACGCTGCGGGTGCTGACGGTGTCGTCGGCGCCGGTCTTCGATCGTGCTGTCGACTATCTGGCTGCCCGGGTGGCTGGTCTGATGACCGGGGACGCCCCGATGGGTGACGACGAGGCGCGGCGGGTCGCCGAAGTCATGGTTCGCATCACACATTCGCTCCTGCTGACCACCCTCGAGACACGTCCTTTCGCGACCCGCGACGAGGTTGCCTCGTGGGGACGCGAACACGTCGGGTGGATTCTCTTCTCGGCGGAGTGACGTGTTCGACGGCCCGTTCTAGTCCAGGCCCTCCTGCGCGCCGCGGGCCCCGCGTCGGACTCCCGCCCGCTGGACCAGCACGATCGTGGTGCCGAGCAGTCCCACGCCCAGCCCGACCAGACAGATCGTCAGAGCGTTGCCGCCGCCGAGATCGGTGATCGCGACGACCACCGTCGCGACCAGCCAGGCGACCATCCCGACCACGATCACCGGCTCGGGCGCACGCAGCGCGCGGGGTAGTTCGGGGACGTCGACTGTATCCGGCATGAGACAAAGAGTAGCTTTCGACAGGTGCCAAAAGATGTCCCGAGTGAGTCCCGCGATCTGACACCCGCCGACGACCCCGCTGACAACTCGTCGGAGACGACGACCGACGCGGCCGACACGGGTGCTGCCGAAGCGCCACCTGAGGACACCGGCCCCTCGACCACCCGGGGAGCGAGGACGGCGACGCCGAACGGCGCGATCGATCGGTTCTTCAAGATCTCCGAGCGCGGCTCGACGGTCAACCGCGAGCTCCGCGGCGGTCTCGTCAGCTTCTTCACGATGGCCTACATCGTGGTGCTGAACCCGATCATCATCGGCGGCATCCCCGGCGGCGACAAGAACGCCGACGTCCTGGGCAACGTGCTCCCGCTGGCACAGGTCGCGGCGGTGACCGCCCTCGTCGCGGGCGTCATGTCGATCCTGTTCGGTCTGGTCGCCAACTATCCGTTCGCCATCGCCGCGGGCCTCGGCATCAACAGCCTCCTCGCGGCGACGATCGCCCCCGAGGTCACCTGGCCGGAGGCGATGGGCCTCGTCGTCGTCGACGGCATCATCATCGTGCTGCTCGCCGTCACCGGTTTCCGTACGGCGGTGTTCAACGCGGTGCCACCAGAACTCAAGGCGGCGATAGCCGCGGGCATCGGCGCCTTCATCGCCTTCGTGGGCTTCGTCGACGCGGGGTTCGTGAAGCGCATCCCCGACGCCGCGGGCACCACCGTGCCGGTGCAGCTCGGCGTCGACAACTCGATCGCGACCGTCCCGACCCTGATCTTCGCGCTCGGCGTGCTGATCATGGGCGTGCTCGTCGTACGCAGGGTGCCCGGCGGCCTGCTGATCGGCATCGTGATCACCGCCATCTTGTCGATCGTGCTGGAGCAGATCTTCGACTACGGCTCGAGCATGGACAACCCGTCGGGCTGGGGCCTGTCCGTCCCTGACATTCCCAAGGCACTCGGCGGACTGCCCGACCTGAGCCTCGTCGGCGACGTCGATCTCTTCGGTGCGTTCACCCGCATCGGTGTGCTCGCCGCTTCGGTGTTCGTCTTCGCGCTCGTGCTCTCCAACTTCTTCGACGCCATGGGCACGATGACCGGCCTCGGCAAGGAAGCCGGCCTGACCGACGAGAAGGGCAACCTGCCGGGCATCGGCCGTGCGCTGGTCGTCGAGGGCAGTGGTGCCATCGCCGGCGGCGTCGCCTCCTCGTCGTCGAACACGGTCTTCGTCGAATCGGCCTCCGGTATCGCCGAGGGCGCGCGCACCGGTCTCGCCAACATCGTCACCGGTGTCCTGTTCCTCGCCGCGATGTTCCTGACCCCGCTGTACGAGGTGATCCCGCTCGAGGCGGTCGCGCCCGCACTCGTCGTGGTCGGTGCGATGATGATCGGCCAGCTGCGCGACGTCGACTTCTCCCGCATGGACTACGCACTGCCTGCTTTCCTCACGCTCGTGACGATGCCGTTCACCTACTCGATCGCCAACGGCATCGGCGTGGGCTTCATCAGCTGGGTCGTCATGGCGACCGCGAGCGGCAAGGCACGCACCGTCCACCCCCTCCTGTGGCTGGTGGCCGCCGTCTTCGCCGCCTACTTCGCGCGGGGACCGATCTCCGACCTGATCGGCTAACGCGTGTAGTCAAAAATTGCGACCGGTTTGTCATCCAGCCGGGTCAATTTGCATTGCTTAAGGTTCGACGGCGATTTACATGCCTTACGCTGGGGCAATGCATTCGCCGTATGGTGACGACGGAAGTCTCTCCGGGGACTTGTCCCTCGCCGTGGTACGACTCGCGCGCCGTCTGAGAGGGCGTCGCGAGAACAAGTTGGTCTCGCTGACGCAGCTCTCGGCGCTGTACACGCTGCATCACGAAGGCCCGATGACACCCGGCGCCCTCGCCGCGGCCGAGCGGGTTCGCCCGCCGTCCATGACGAGGGTCATCGCGTCGCTGTCCGACCTCGGGATGATCAAACGTGAACCGCACCCGACCGACGGCCGACAGGCGATCGTGACGCTGTCGCCGTCCGGCGTCGAGGTCATCAAGGAAGAGCTGGCGGCACGTGAGGCTTGGCTGAGCGACCGTCTGCGCGAACTCACGCCCGGCGAACGGGACGCCCTCCGGGAGGGCGTGAGGATCTTCAACAAGATCCTCACCAAGCCCGACACCGAGATACCTCGACCTCGAGCGGTGTGATCGCTCCTCGAGGAATCCCGGCGCCTGCGAAGGGCTAGAAGAAGGTTCCGGAGAACGGTGCTCGATCGGTGGTGAAGGCCTGGTCCAGAGCTCGAAGCGTTGTCGGGGAGTCAACGCGGAGCCGGCCGGCCGCCGCAAATGCCGACGGGCGGGTACCGCCGAGGTAGATGCTCGACAGCACCGAGGTGTCCATCGACACCGTGGGTATCGCGGTATCGGGTGCCGGGGCGACGATCGCGTCGCCACCGCGCGCTGACACCGTGAACACCCCTCCGCGACCGCGGAACTTGTCGGTGACCTCGATGACGACGTCGAGGTCGGCGGCGTACTTCCGCGAGCCGAGTGCCGCCGGGATGTCGAGGATGCGCAGCCACATCTCGTCACGCAGGCCGGTGATCGACACCGCTCGGGCGTTGATGAGCTTGTGCCGCAACGGATCGTCGACCGGGATGGTCGCGGTGAGCGACGGGATCAGGTCGAGGCTGGTCAGCACCCGCCACAGGTCGGTGTGGGCGTCGTCGGTGACGGCGAAGACCTCGTTGACCTCGCCGCGGACGCCGCCGTTCTCGTTCTTGTAGATGCGGTAGCTGGCGTATCCGTCGTCGTGCAGCAGGTAGTGCAGTCCGCTCGCGGGCAGTGGGCGTTCCGACGGACGGTCGGCGAGGATGGGCGCCCACCAGGCGGGGGTGCGGGTGAGTGCACCGGGGGTGGTGAGGGTCCAGCGTGCGTGGAGATCGGGGACGGCCGCGGCGATCTCGGCGGGGTCCGCGAACCGCACGGTCGCATCCTTCGGCTGGTCCCCGCGGAGAGGGGCCTGGCCGGGTGTGATCGACACGGTGTTGGAGAAGCAGGCCGGACCGAATCCGAAGCGCTCGTAGATGGTTCCCTCGCTCGCGGTGAGGATCGCGAACGTGTAGTTTTCGGCCTCCCACTGCTCGAAGAGCTCCGTCAGCATCGTGCGCAGGATTCCGCGACGACGATGCGTCGAGGCCACCGAGACCCATGACAGGCCGACGGCGTCGGCGACACCCGCGCCGGGCAGCGACATCGACATCCGGTAGAACATCGACACCCCGACAAGGGGCTTCGACGGCAGACCGGTGTCGCGCACCAGGACGATGTCGTCGTCGGCGACCTTGCCGCGAAGGTCGGCGCGCTCGTCGTCGGGCAGCGGATTGCGCATCGCGAATGCGCGGGCATCCGTGGTGATGATGTCGTCCCAGTCGGCGTCGGTGGCGCGCTGGAGGGACAGACGTGACTGAGGTGTCGAGCCGCTGTTGGTCACGTCCTCAACGTTTTCACATCGCCGCGTCTCGGGCACTCATCGGGTCTTGTACTCCGGTGTCAACCTGCCGGCCGAGTAGGTCCGTGGCGTCAGCCGAGGACCGTATCGAGGTCACGGCGGTGCCGGGTGGCACACTGTTGCGGTGCCCGGGCTCGCAGTGGAAGTGATCGACATCGACGACCCGCAGGATCCCAGGGTCGAGGACTTCCGTGACCTCAACTCGGTGGACCGCCGGCCCGACCTCCCGGTGCTGCCCGGCGGCCGGCCAGGACGTGGCCTGGTGATCGCGGAGGGCGTGCTCGTCGCGCAGCGCATGATCGCCTCGCGATTCTCGGCCCACGCCTTCCTCGGCGTCGACAAGCGCCTCAAGGAACTCGACGACGATCTGCGCGACCCGTCGCTGTCGGGTGTCCCGTTCTTCCGCGCCTCGGCCGAGGTGATGGCCGAGATCGTCGGGTTCCATCTCAACCGCGGAGTCCTCGCCGTCGCGCGACGCCCCGAGGTGTTGTCGGTGCCCGAGATCCTGGAGACCGCGCGCACCGTCGCGATCCTCGAAGGCGTCAACGACCACGAGAACATCGGCTCGATCTTCCGCAATGCCGCCGGCCTCGGAGTCGACGCCGTCCTGTTCGGTCAGGGCTGCGCCGACCCGCTGTACCGGCGCTGCGTGCGGGTCTCGATGGGTCACGCCCTGCTGGTGCCCTTCGCGAAGTTCGACGAGTGGCCGCGCGGACTCGACGAACTGCGCTCGCGCGACTTCCGTCTCGTCTCGATGACCCCCGACCCTGACGCCGTGACGCTCGCCGAGGCGGTCGACGCCGAGAAGGTCGCCTTCCTCGTAGGCGCCGAGGGTCCGGGTCTCACCGCGTCGGCGATGGCGGCGACAGACGTGAAGGCCCGCATCCCGATGAGTCGCGGAACCGATTCGCTCAACGTCGCGACAGCCGCCGCCGTTGCGTTTTACGAACGCGTCCGATCGGGCACGATGGGGGAGTGAACACCCCCGAACCGTTCGATCGGACCGCGGAGCCCACGCCCTGGGCGCTCGGGATCATCGTGTCTGCGGTGTGTGCGCTCTTCGGCGCCTTCGTGCTCGTCGGGATCTACGAACTCATCGGCGGCATCCTGAAGTTCCTCGGCATCGCAGCGGTGCTCATCGTCGCCGGCGGCCTCGGCTGGACCCTCTGGGAGTTCCGCTACCGCTACGTCTGGCGCTGGATCGTGTGGGGTCTTCTCATCGGCTTTCTAGCCGGGGTCACCTCATCGATCGCGCTGTTGATCATGGGTCGCTGACCGTTCTGCTAGCTATCTAGCTGGCTATCTAGTTCCCTAGCTCGCTAGGTAGGGAGCGGTCCTTCTGCTTCCTGAGTAGCGAGCTTGCCGGGTGGTCGTTCTGCTTCCTGAGTAGCGAGCGTGCCGGGTGGTCGTTCTGCCTCCCTGAGTAGCGAGCTTGCGAGCGTATCGAAGGGACACCCACCAACGCCCAATACCAGAGACCACCGACAACTTCGACGATCGCGATGATCTCGGCAATCGTTGCGAAGCAGCTAGTTTCGGAGTACAGTCGAACATGCATTCGAAAACTGTCTCCGGGGGGGTGACCGTCATGACCGAGATCTCGCAGTCCGACGCCCCGGTTTCGCGCGCTTGTGAACTCGTGCAGGAATTGCACCGGATCACCACCGAACTCCAGACCGCCGATCTGACGCAGTGCTCGGATGGAGAACTTGTCGATGTCGCGGCCGAGACCGAACGTGCCATCGCGCGACTGAG
>NZ_JSYC01000164.1:0-295 GCF_054823965.1 Gordonia sp. GN26
ACCTGACTACCGGTCGACGTCAACCCGACCCGCAGACTTCGATCGACGTCTGCAGGTCGAGTTGAGGTTCGCCAGTCGGGATCTGGGCGCTTCTCAGGGAGCGGACCCGTTCTCGACCCTCACGACGGCCGGTTCACCGGCCGCGGGTACTTCAGGTGCGAGTGAAGCCAGGCTCTGCTCCCTGAGGTGCGAGCGAAGCCATGTTCCGCTCCCTGAGGTGCGCGCGAAGCGAGCCTCGAAGGGTTGACGACGCAGCTCACCAGGACTTCGTGGCTCGTCGCTTGCGCTCCTCGCA